>JBIKHW010000152.1:0-7806 GCA_044361935.1 Limnohabitans sp.
AACTTCCTCAGGCCACGTCGGCCAATGACACTGCGGACTCCATGTCCACAGCCACGATGCGTGAAACGCCCTGCTCCTGCATGGTCACACCGATCAACTGCTCGGCCATTTCCATGGCGATCTTGTTGTGGCTGATGAACAGGAACTGGGTCTCTTTGCCCATGCCCTTGACCAGTTTGGCGTAGCGCTCGGTGTTGGCGTCGTCCAGCGGCGCGTCCACCTCGTCGAGCAAACAAAACGGGGCCGGGTTGAGCTGAAAAATCGCAAACACCAGCGCGATGGCCGTGAGGGCCTTTTCGCCGCCCGAGAGCAAATGGATGGTCTGGTTTTTCTTGCCAGGCGGTTGCGCCAGCACTTGCACGCCAGCATCCAAAATTTCGTCGCCCGTCATGACCAGGCGGGCATTGCCGCCCCCAAACAGCTCGGGAAACATGCGGCTGAAGTGCTCGTTGACGATCTTGAAGGTGCCGCCCAACAGTTCGCGGGTTTCGGCATCGATCTTGCGTATCGCGTCTTCGAGCGTGTTCATCGCATCGGTCAGGTCGGCGCACTGCGAGTCCAGGAACACCTTGCGCTCGCGCGAAGTGGTGAGCTCTTCCAAAGCGGCCAGGTTGACCGGGCCCAGCGCTGTGATTTCGCGGTGGATGCGGTCGATCTCGCCTTGCAAGCCCGTTACACGCACCTGACCTGCTTCAATCGAAGCGGCCACAGCCTCCAGATCGGCTTTTGCATCGGCCAGCAGCTGTGTGTATTGCTCCAGGCCCAAGCGGGCGGCTTGCTCTTTGAGCTGCAAATCGGTGATGCGCTGACGCAAAGGGTCGAGCTCGCGCTCAAAGCTCACGCGGCGCTCATCGCTGGCTCGGAGTTTGGCCGTCAGGTCGTCGTAAGCACTGCGGCAAGCGCCCAGCGCTTGCTCGCGCTCGAGCTTGACGGCCAGCACGTTTTGCAAACCCGCTTGGGCGGCGGCATCGGTCAAGCGGCTGAGTTCGTCGCGGGCACGCTGCATTTCGGCGTCGATGCTGGCCACTTGCTGCTGCGCGGTCTCGATGGTGCGGTTGAGTTCGGCACGGCGGGCGTCCAGGCTGCGCTGTGAGAACTGGGCTTCTTGTGCCCGGCGCTCCAGGCTGCGTTGCTGTTCACGGCATTCGGCCAACTTGCGCTCGGCCTCGATCACGCGCTCGTCCAGCTGGGCGTGGCGTTCTTGGGTGTCGGCCAGTTGCATGTCCAGCTCTTCAAAGCGGGCTTCGGCGGTCACGCGGCGCTCTTGCAGTTCATCAAGCAAGGCCTCGACTTCGGCCAGGTCGTTGCTGATCTGCTCGCTGCGGGCGCGGGTTTGTGCCACCAACTGCGACAGGCGCAGGGTCTCGACCTGCAGCTCGTGCGTGCGCGACTGGCTTTCGCTGGCTTCGCGGCGCACGGTGATCAGGCGCTGCGAAGCGTCTGCATAGGCCGCTTCGGCCCGCACCAAAGCGCTGCGGCTTTCTTCGGCAATCAGGGTTTGGGCACGAAGTTGCTTTTCCAGGTTTTCGATTTCTTGGGCGCGGCCCAGCAAACCGGCTTGTTCAGAATCTTGCGCGTAAAACACCACGCTGTTGAGTTGAACTGCATGGCCGGTCTGCACGAACAGGGTTTCACCCGCTTGCAGCTGGCTGCGCCAGGCCAGCGCGTCTTCCAGATTGGGGGCGGTGTAACAGCCTTGCAGCCAATCGGCCAAGAGGGCCGACAAACCGGCATCGTGCACCCGCAGCAAATCAGCCAAAGGCTTGCAGCCTGTGGGCATGCTACTGCGAGGCGCGGCCTTGGATGCCTGCGGCGGGCTAAAAAAGCTCAGTTTGGCGGGCGGCGCATCATTGGCAAAAGCACGAACCATGTCCAGGCGCGAGACTTCCAGGGCCGACAGGCGCTCGCGAAGAGCCGATTCAAGAGCGTTTTCCCAGCCCTGCTCGATGTGGATGCGGCTCCACAGGCCTTCCAAACCCTCCATGCCGTGCTTGGACAACCAAGGCTTGAGCTTGCCGTCGGTGCGCACTTTTTCTTGCAAGGCCTTGAGCGCCTCGATGCGGGCGCTCAGGTCAGCGAGCTTGGACGACTCTTGGTTCACGGCGGTTTGGCGCGTGCGGCGGTCTTCGTCGAGTGCGGGCACCTGTTCTTGCAGATCCTGCAGCCGAGCTTCGGACTCGGCAGACAGGGCTTCAGCCTCAGCCAGTTGTTCTTGCAAGTGGCTCAGCCGGGCTTCGTCTGGCGCAGCCAGGGCGTTGCGGTCGGTCAAGAGCCGCTCGCGGCGGTTTTCAAGCTGGCGCGATTGTTCTTCAACGTTGCGCTGGTCAGCCGCCAACACGCCGATTTGCTGCTGCACCTGCACCACGCTGGCGCGTTGAGCGGTGGCGTCGTTTTGGGCTTTGCGCAGGGCCTCTTCCAGATCGGGCAGCGCCATGGCCTGGTCTTCCACCTGGGCGGCCAGCGTCATGCTCTGGTCTTCGGCCATGGCCGCTTGCTCGGACAGCGTTTCCAGCTCGGCCTGCGCATCTTGGCTGCGCGTGCCCCATTGGGCGGTTTGCTCGATCAGTTGCTGCAAACGCTGCTCGGCACGCTGGCGGCCTTCCACCACAAAGCGGATTTCGGCTTCCAGACGGCCCACCTCAGCACTGGCCTCGTACAAGGCCCCTTGCGCTTGGTTGACTTGGTCACCGGCCGCGTAATGCGCCTGGCGAATGGTCTCCAGATCTGATTCCACATGGCGCAGATCGGCCATGCGCGATTCAAGGGCATTCACCGCTTGGTCCACGTCGGACTTCATGCGGCCTTGGTCGGCCTCTGCATCGCGGCGCTTCAAAAACCAAAGCTGGTGCTGCTTGAGCGTGCTGTCAGCCTGCAGGGTGTTGTAGCGGTGGGCCACCTCGGCCTGCTTTTCGAGCTTTTCCAGGTTGGCATTCAGCTCACGCAGGATGTCGTCCACCCGGGTCAGGTTCTCGCGGGTATCCGACAGGCGGTTTTCGGTCTCGCGGCGGCGTTCCTTGTACTTGGAGACGCCCGCAGCTTCCTCGAGGAACAAACGCAACTCCTCTGGGCGCGACTCGATGATGCGGCTGATGGTGCCCTGGCCGATGATGGCGTAGGCCCTTGGCCCCAGGCCCGTGCCCAGAAACACGTCTTGCACATCGCGGCGACGGACCGGCTGGTTGTTGATGTAGTAACTGCTGTTGCCGTCGCGGGTGAGCACGCGTTTGACGGCGATCTCGGCAAACTGGCCCCACTGACCCCCTGCGCGGTGGTCGGCGTTGTCAAACACCAGTTCCACGCTGGCGCGGCTGGCGGGTTTGCGGGTGGTGGTGCCGTTGAAGATCACGTCCTGCATGGACTCGCCACGCAATTCCGAAGCTTTGGACTCGCCCAGCACCCAGCGCACCGCGTCCATGATGTTGGACTTGCCGCAACCGTTGGGGCCGACAACACCCACCAGCTGCCCAGGCAGCAAGAAATTGGTCGGTTCGGCAAACGATTTGAAGCCCGAAAGCTTGATGGAATTGAGGCGCACGGCGGTTCGAATCGATTAAATGGGCCAGCCCTCATGGCCAACACAGTGCAAAGTGTTAATGTTACCCGACAGGGATGGAAAAATTCACTGTTCCAAGCTGTGCGACATTCGAATTGCTTCAGGATAAATTCCCCCTGAAAGCACACGCCCCAACGCACCTGACGCCTACTGCGCCAGCTTCATCCCGGATAATCAGGGAATGAATCCCCTCCTCGCCAAGCTGCAACCCTACCCTTTTGAACGGCTCAAGCAGCTGTTCGCCAGCGTCACGCCCAACCCAGCCCTGCGCCACATCAGCTTAGGCATTGGCGAGCCCAAGCACGCCACGCCTGCTTTTATCCAAGAAGCGCTCAAGGCTTCAGTGGCCACGGGCTTGTCGGCCTACCCGGCCACAGCGGGGGAGCCCGCCCTGCGCAAAGCCTGCGCCGCCTGGCTGCAAAGCCGTTACCTCTTGAGCTTGGACGCAACCACGCAGGTATTGCCGGTCAACGGTTCGCGCGAGGCCCTGTTTGCCCTGGCGCAAACCGTCATCGACCCGACCCGCCCTGGCGCCACCGTGGTCAGCCCCAACCCCTTCTACCAAATCTACGAAGGTGCAGCCTTGCTGTCTGGCGCTGAGCCCTATTACGTGCCCAGCGACCCCGCCCGCAACTTTGCCAACAACTGGGACAGCGTGCCTGCCGATGTCTGGGCCCGCACGCAGTTGCTGTTTGTCTGTTCGCCCGGCAACCCCACGGGCGCCGTCATGCCGCTGTCTGAATGGGAAAAGCTGTTTGCCCTGTCGGATCAACACGGTTTCGTGATCGCATCCGACGAGTGCTACAGCGAGATTTATTTCCGCGAAGAAGCGCCTTTGGGGGGCTTGGAAGCCGCTCACCAGCTGGGCCGCACCGACTTCAAGCGCCTGATCGCCTTCACGAGCCTGTCCAAGCGCAGCAACGTGCCCGGCCTGCGCAGCGGCTTTGTCGCCGGTGATGCGGCCATCATCAAGCAGTTCCTGCTTTACCGTACCTACCACGGCAGTGCGATGAGCCCTGTGGTGCAAGCGGCCAGCGTGGCCGCTTGGGGCGACGAAGCCCATGTGGTGGACAACCGCAACCAGTACCGCACCAAGTTTGCACAGGTCACCCCCGTGTTGGCCGAGGTACTGGATGTGAAGCTGCCCGATGCGAGCTTTTACCTCTGGGCTGGCGTGCCCGCAGGCTGGCATGGCGACGACGCCGCGTTTGCCCAAGCGCTTTACCAATCAGAACATGTGACCGTGTTGCCCGGCAGCTATTTAGCGCGTGATTTCAATGGCAGCAACCCCGGCCAGGGCCGCATCCGCATGGCGCTGGTGGCGGAGACCGCCGAGTGCCTCGAAGCGGCTGAGCGCATCGCTCGCTTTGTGCGTGCAAATCCTTCGAAGATGGACCCCGGGTCAAGCCCGGGGTGACAAGCTTTTGATCAACCCACCCCACTGACCAGCTTCAGATCAGCCCAACCCACTGTCATGCCGGGCTTGACCCGGCATCCATTCCCTCTCACCCTCCAAGCCATGAACACCACTTGCCACGACACCCTGCGCCTGGCCGAGCAGCTGATCTCCAAACCCTCGGTAACACCTGAGGATGCGGGCTGCCTCGACCTGATTGCCGAAGCTTTGGGCCCCTTGGGTTTTGTTTGCGAGTTCATGGACTCCGGCCCCGACACCTTCAGGGTGCGCAACCTCTGGGCCAAACGCGCAGGTTCGTCGGGCCAGACACTGGCCTTTGCTGGCCACACCGACGTGGTGCCCACCGGGCCACTCGCACAGTGGGACAGCGACCCCTTCACCCCCACCCACAAGGACGGCAAGCTGTTTGGCCGGGGCGCAAGCGACATGAAAACCTCGCTGGCGGCCATGGTCGTGGCGGTCCAGGAGTTTCTGGCGGCCAACCCCAATCCCGCTTTGGGCATCGCCTTTTTGCTGACCAGCGACGAAGAAGGCCCAGCACTGGATGGCACCGTGGTGGTGTGCGAGAAGCTCACGGCCCGAGGGGACGCGCCGCAGTATTGCATCGTCGGCGAGCCTACTTCAGTGCAACAAACCGGCGACATGATCAAGAACGGCCGACGCGGCACCCTGAGCGGCAAGCTCACCGTCAAGGGTGTGCAAGGCCACATCGCTTACCCGCACTTGGCCGACAACCCGATCCACCGCCTGGCCCCGGCGCTGGCCGAGTTGGTCAGCATCCGCTGGGACGAAGGCAACGCCTTCTTCCCGCCCACCAGCTGGCAAGTGAGCAACATCCATGCAGGCACGGGCGCGAGCAACGTGATCCCGGGCGACTGCGTGGTGGACTTTAACTTCCGCTTTTGCACCGAGTCCACGCCCGAGAGCCTGCAGAAGCGCCTGCAAGCGGTGCTCGACCAGCACGGCCTGAAGTACGAACTCAAATGGACCTTGGGTGGCCGCCCCTTCCTCACCACGCCTGGGACATTGGTCCAGGCGATTGAACAAGCCATCAGCGATGAAACCGGTCTGAAGACCGAGCTGTCCACCACAGGCGGCACCAGCGACGGCCGCTTCATCGCGCAAATTTGCCCGCAGGTGATCGAGTTTGGCCCACCCAACGCCACCATCCACAAAGTGAATGAGCATGTGGCGCTCAGCGATATCGGGCCGCTCAAAAACATCTACCGCCGAACCTTGGAACAACTCAACGCAGGTCTCGCAACATGACCGCCATGACCTTGTCTGCGCTGATCGAACAATCAGCCCAGCGCATGGAAGCTGCGGGTTTGGCCTTTGGGCACGGCACCCAAAGCGCTTTCGACGAAGCCGTCTGGCTGGTACTCTGGCGCTTGGGCCTGCCGCTCGACACCGATCTCGATGACATGGCCGATCAAGCCGTGAACGCCGAGCAACAAGCCGCTTGCGCCGCGTTGATCGAAGAACGCATCAACACCCGCAAACCTGCTGCTTACCTGACGCGTGAAGCCTGGTTGCAAGGCGTGTCGTTTTACATTGACGAACGGGCGATTGTGCCGCGCAGCCTGATCGCCGAAGTGCTGGCCGACGGGACCATCGACGCTTGGCTGAGCGATCAAACAAAACAAGTGTTGGACCTGTGCACTGGCAACGGCAGCTTGGCCGTTTTGGCCGCCCTGGCTTGGCCAGAGGTGCAGGTCACTGGGGCCGACATCTCTGACGACGCCCTGGCCGTAGCCGCCATCAATGTGGAACGCCACGAACTGAATGAGCGCGTGAGGCTGGTGCACAGCGACGGCCTGTCCGCCCTGCCCGGTCCATTTGATTTGATCTTGTGCAACCCGCCTTATGTGTGCCAGGCCAGCATGGTCGCGCTGCCCGCCGAGTACCTTGCCGAGCCAGAATTGGCGCTCGCAGGCGGGGTGGACGGCATGGACTTTGTGCGTCAGCTTTTCAAAGATGCCCCTCAACGGATGCGCGAACACGCGGTACTGGTGCTCGAGATTGGCAACGAGGTGGAACACTTCATCGCGGCCTTTCCCGAACTCGAAGTCGCTTGGTTGGACACCAGCGCAGGAGATGATCAGGTCTTGATCATCACCCGAGAGGCCCTGCTCACCCTTTAAAGGGCAGGCCTGAGCCGACATCGGCGAAAATAGCGGGTTATCCCGAAGCGATTTCAGCCCGCACGCTGACCCTGCCCCCTATCCCGGAATCCGTCCGGAACCTGTCCGGACACTGTTCTTTCATGATCAACCTCAAAAACGTCACCCTCCGCCGAGGCACCAAGGTGCTGCTGGACCAAACTTCGGTCACCCTCAACCCCGGAGAGAAGGTTGGTCTGGTCGGGCGCAACGGCGCGGGCAAATCCACCTTGTTTGCGCTGTTCAACGGTACTTTGCACGAGGACGGCGGCGACTTTGACATGCCCAAAGCTTGGCGCATGGGTCAGGTCGCGCAGAACATGCCTGAGACAGACCAGCCAGCTTCGGAGTTTGTTCTGGAGGGCGACACCCGCCTGGCCGAGTTGCGCCAGCGCCTTGTGGCCGCCGAAGCCAGTGGCGACGGTATGGAAATGGCGCACGTCTATACCGATCTGGCCGACGCGGGCGACCACGACGCCCTGCCCCGCGCCGAGGCCTTGATTTTGGGCTTGGGCTTTCGGGTAGACGAACTGAACAACCCGGTCAATAGCTTCTCGGGCGGCTGGCGCATGCGTTTGCAACTGGCCAGGGCGCTGATGTGCCCGTCGGACATTTTGCTACTCGACGAGCCGACCAACCACTTGGACTTGGACGCCTTGGTCTGGCTGGAAGCC
>JBIKHW010000153.1:0-7663 GCA_044361935.1 Limnohabitans sp.
CGCGCAAGCTTCGCCTTGGGACCATTGGATCAAGCAGGCCGCTTGGCCTTGTGCATGCAGCACGGGCTCGCGTTGGTAGGTCAGCGTCAACTCAATGAGGTCATGAGCGGGAATGCGCTGTTGGCGCGCCAGGTCCAGCCAAGGGCGCAGGGCATGGCCCAGCGCTTCAATTTGGCTTTGCCGGTAGGTGCGCGATTCTGCGCTGATACGCCAGACGCCGTTTTGCTCGGCACGTTCAGGCCAATGCTTGACTTCGATGTGGGCAAAGCCTTGGTCTTGGAGCAGTTGGGCGAGGTCGCGAGCGGTCGCGGCATCGGGCAGCGCAGCACGGGATGCTGCAGTGGACGCAACGGATGCAGTGGGTGCAGGCATTGCTGCAGCCATGGTGACAGGGGCAGCAGATGCCTGTGCTGCCTGTGCCGTGGAATGGAGTCGGGCTTCGCTTGTGAGGGCAGCAGGCTCAGGCAGGGGCCTGGGCGTGGTTCGGTCCATGTGGAACACCCATGCCAGTTGCAGCTGCTGGGTTTCCTGGCCGCTGCGTTGTGTCCACTTGCGGCTGTAGCCGGTTACCAGTTGGCTGCGCTCGCCCACAGGCCTTTGGTATTGCAGGCCGGCGCGGTTTTCTCGCGTGTCGTGCTCGGCCAGCAAACTCCATTGCGGGCTCAAGGGATAACGCACGCTGCCAAAGACGCCTTGCATCAAGGACTGCGGCGATTGGGCGCGGCTGTAGCCAAGTGAAAACTCTGCCTCGCGCCAAGTGCTGGTGGCGACCCCGTAAACCTGTCGGTATTGCGTGGCAGCCCCGCCAAAATCGGCCACGCCCACGGCCACCCGGGTGTGGTTCCACAGGTGCAGGGGCAACTGGTATTTGGCACTGACAGACAAATCGCGGGTGCGCGCTGGGCACGGCGACACGTACATGTTGCAGCCGAGATCTCCGTCATATGACAAGCGGCCCACGGCCTCCAAGCCGGGCAAGAGCCCCACGCCCGCATTCAGGCTGCCAAAACTGCCTTGCGGGTATTGGCGGGCGAACTCGGGGTTGTTGTTGGTCCAGCTCAGGTTGGCGCTGCCCCAGTCTTGCACATGCGCGGTGGGCGTGTTGATGGCCCCGGTGTAGCCAGAGGGCGACAGCAATCTGAAGCCGCCCTGACTTTGGGCCCAGAGGGGCGCGCTGGTTATGGCCAAACCCAGTGCCGACAGGAGTGAAACATGACGCTGGCAATTGAAAGACAAGTGGGCCATAGGATTCCTGTGCAAGTGGTGGCAGCAAGAACAAAGCCCCCGGAGGGGCTTTGTGTAAAGTGCAAAGAGTCGGGGAGATCAGTTCACGTCCCTGAGCCTGTGCCGCCGGTGGGCGTGTTCGTTTCCGGGACAACTTCGTTCACGGTCTGGGTAATGCTGGTGATCAGGTCACTGCTCAAGGTGGTGCTGCCGTCGGGGACCAGGAAGTCGAGGGCCAAGTCCAGCGGATCCGTGCTGGGCGTATCCGTTGTGGCGGCCACGAAATTAGGCTTGCTAAGCAAATCCGTGCCTTCCGGCAAGGGGTCCTTGCCTAAATTGACCAAAGCAGTGTTGATTTGGGTGATGACAGCCGTGACGGCATCCGCCAACTGTTCGTTGGTCGGGATCAATGCAGGGTTGGTGACCAAATCTGAAAAATTGACATCACCCTTGGCGGCGATCAAGCCTTGGATGATGGCGTCAGATATGGGCGTGACGTTGGCAACAGCCGAACCGGTGGTGGTCTTGGGTGTGATGGACCGCAGTGTCAGATCGCCTTTGGTCACCGTGATCAGGCAGGGGCCTTCTCCGTTGACCACAGTCACCGCATAGGCACCGTTGCCGATGGTGGTGGCCGTACCCGAACCTGAAACGCATTGAACGGTGACCGCACCGCCGTCAATAGCCAAACCTGTCGCGGCTACGCCTGTGACATTGAGATAACTGTTGTTGTTGCCACCACCGCAGCCGACCAAGGTGACCAGTGCGCCGGACACGGCCAGAAGCGCAAATTTTTGGCGAAGTGCTTTCATACGGGTTTCCTTTTGAGGTCAAGATAATGATTTAATTATTTTAATGCAAATATTATTTTGAACATCAAATTCATTGGAATAAATAATGAGTTATTTGATTTTATTGATTTAACGCAAAGTATCCACAAGAGTGCTTGATGACACTGTGGGTGGTGAAGCCAGCACCGAAGCCCGCCATGTCGGGGCTGAAACAGCCGGCCTGCGATTGCGCACGCGGCCCGTGGCGGAGTCGTTGCTGTCGATCGGTTTGGTGTCGGCAAAGCCGGACACACTCAGCCGCCCTGCCCCAGGCCGCCTTGGGTCGACATTCAGCAGGCTAATGCGCCAGCACGGGCGCCGGACGGAGCCCTGATCAGTGCCATCACCCCAAGGCACGCAGTTCGTACTTGTTGATTTTTTCGATCAAGGTGGTGCGCTGCAGTTGCAGCAAACGGGCGGTTTGCGACACGTTGCCTTGCGTGCGGTCGAGCGCTTGTTCGATCAGGCTGCGCTCGATGTCGATGAGGTGCTGTTTGAGCGAGATGCCGTCGGGCGGCAAGGTCTGAATGCCTTGGGCCAGCAAGATGACTTCTTCCACCGAACTCATTTCGTCGTTCGAGGCCGACAAGGGCATGGGGGCAAAGGCGGGCCGGGGCGCAGAGGGCAAGGGGGCGTCGTTGTCACTTATGGCGAACAAGTGGCTCAGCGGGTCGCTGTCGTCCCAAGGGCTGTCGGTGGCGGCAGCCGAGGGAGTGGGGCTCCAGCTGGGCTCGCCCAAGGCCACAGCCGCTTGCGGCACTGAGCTGGCATTGAGGCCACCGAACAAAGACGGCTGCGGGGCTGGGGCAGGCATTTGGCTCAAGCGCTGGGCCTGCAGCGCTGCCAGGCCCGAGGGCATCATGCAGGCGGGCACGGTATGCACGTGCAGGGTTTGCGATGGGAACAAGGTGGAAAAACGGTCAACCAGGTTGGACAGCTCGCGCACGTTGCCGGGCCAGACGTAGGACTGCATCATCTGCAGCATGTCAGGCGCGAATTTCAGGGGGCGGTTGCCGGGCAATGTGTGCTTTTCGGCATAGAACTGCAGCAGGTCGGCGATGTCGTCAGGCCGCTCGCGCAAGGCGGTGGTGGTGATGGGCAAGACGTTGATGCGGTAGTACAGGTCTTCCCGGAAGCGCCCAGCGGCGACTTCGGCTTCGAGGTTTTTGTGGGTGGCTGCGACCACGCGCACGTCCACAGGCACCTCGCGCGAGGCGCCCACAGGCAGGATGCAGCGCTCTTGCAGGACACGCAGCAACTTAACTTGCATGTCCATGGCCAGGTCGCCGATTTCGTCCAGAAACAGGGTGCCGCCGTGGGCCAACTCGAAGCGGCCGAGCCGGTCGGCCACGGCACCGGTGAAGCTGCCTTTGCGGTGACCGAACAGCTCGCTTTCGATCAGCTCACGAGGGATGGCACCGCAGTTGATGGGCACAAAGGGGCCGCTCGCGCGGGGGCCTTGGGCATGCAGGGCTTGGGCCACCAGCTCTTTGCCGGTGCCGCTCTCGCCCGTCACCAAAGCGGTCGAGGACGAGGCCGCCAAGGTTTGGATCAGCTCACGCAGAAACTGCGTAGCTCGGCTTTGACCCATGATTTGGGTTTTGGCATTGGCTTTCATGGTGATCCGTTGTCTGTGGGGCTTGGGTGTTGTCAGTGCAATGCCTGGTGGGCGGGTGCACTGCCATGGCAGCATTCGTCAGAGCACTTGTTGTCCTTCATCAATATTTAGCTTATAAATTAACAAAATATGTTTTTGCAAGCATTTATTGAAGAATATGCTTCAATTAACGATTTTTATGATTATTTGTATATTTTTATATTAAAACAAAATTTCTGTCTTCAATTCAATGCCAAGGACGCCATCCAGCTCAAGACTTGGGCTTTGCTGTCGATGTACTGGTCAAGACGCACCTTTGCTGCACTTGCTTTTTGGCTGTGCGGGTGTTCATTTCTGGAGAAGCTCTATGACCCCTCGTCTTTCCATGGCCGCCTGTTTGCTCTCCACTGGGGTTTTGGTGGGGTGCCAGGTTGTCCCTTTGTACGGTGCTGGCACGGATGCCAGCCCGGTGACCACCGCCTCCAAACCGCCTGCAGAACCTGCCACCATGATCACGCCGATGGTGGAAAAACGCGAAACTCTGGTGGCCACGGGCTATGCGGTGATCAGCGTGCAAAACCACAAGAATCCGGCGCAGCAGCGTTTGCTGGCGATCCGCGCTTCCAAGCTCGATGCTTACCGCTCTTTGACCGAGCAGGTGTATGGCCAGCAGCTCGATGCAAGCACCACGGTGGCTGACATGACCATCATGAGCGACACATTTAGATCCAAGGTGGAGGGTGTGATTTATGGGGCCACCATGGTCAGCATCACCCCGGTGGGCGATGACACGTATGAGACCACCTTATCGCTGGACCAGCATGTGGTGCGTGACTTGCGTGCCCTGTATTTGGGCCAGCTGACTGCCCGCCGCCGCTAAACCCCTCCCATTTCCCTGACCGGTGATGCCATGACCCTGACCCGCCCTGCCCTTTTGCTGCCCCTTGGACCTTGGGTTTTTTGGCGGCTTGTCGGCTCGGGCCTTGGTTTGGGTATGGGTTTGTGGGGTAGCTGGGTGGGATCGGCTGCGGCGCAGGGCTTGGGGCCTGCCGAGTTGGCCGCCCGGGCCATGGCTTCTGCCCCGGTGCGTGCTTTGGTCAGCACCCAGGTGAAGACGGTCTCCCCACGCGATGCGGCCCAGGCCCAAAACGAAGCCCAACTGGAGGCGATTCGGCAGGCGATTTTGGATGCAACGCTGGACCGCCCTACGCGGGTGATCAGCTCGGCTTGGGTGGACGATAAGGGGGCTTTGCACGAGAGCGCGCATTTTCACTCCGAAGCGCAGGTGCGTGGGGTGCGGGTGTTGTCTTATGTTCAGGGCGATGAGCCCAAAACCCGGGTCAGTGCCGAGGTGTTGCCTTGGGGCTGGAAGCCTTTGGGCGCAGACCAAAGCTGCACCGCACCGCCACGCCCTTGGCGCTTGCCTTTGCTGGTGCAAACAGCGATCCCTGAGGGTTTCAGCGGGCCACAGCAATTTGCCAGCCAAACTCTGTTGAACTTGGCGCAACAGGCTTGGACTCAAAACATGCAGGCCTCGCAGCGCTGGCGCGCGCAGGCGCTGGCCGCCAACGAGACCCCATCAGCGGGCAGCGCTTACATGAGGGCTTTGACGGGACGCGAAGAGGCTCCGAGCGGCTGGACGGCAGAACTATCGCTCAAGCCCCATGCGCCCGAGCTGACGCCCGCTTTGTCCGAGCGTCTGAGCATGGGCCTGATCGCACCCGAGCAAGTCTGGCGATGGACTTTGAGCCTGCGCCTTGGCCAACAGCACGCCCCAGTGGGCCAGATGGCCGTGCAGTGGCAGGCAAGCGCGGTGATCACGGTGTCCCCTGCCGCGATGTCCCAAAACCCTTCGGCTTGGGCGCAGCAGGTGCAAGGTCCATTGCAAGCGCAGATGCAAAGCTGGGGGGCGCAGCTGGACAAACGAACCGAATGTGAGCCGGTGCAGTTTCATGTGCGCCGCCAAAATGGGGCCCAGCATCTGGAGCTGCAAGCGGGTGTGGACAGTGGTTTGCGCCCTGGCGACCGGGTGTTGCTGATGGACCCCCGCCAAGTACCCAGCCGCATGCTGGAGGTGGGTGTGGCGCAGCATCTGGCGCTGGCCCAGGTGGTCAAGGTGGGCCCGCACCGCACCGAACTTCAACCCTTGGCCGGCCCGGCCTTGACCAGCCAGGGCCCTTGGATGGCTTTGCCTTTGTGAGCCTGTTGACCCTGACTCAGGATGACACCATGTCTTATGCGCATTTGATTTCTCTGCCTTGGTTTGCGCCACGCACCCTGCCTTTGTGGACGGTAATGTGGTTGGCTTTGGCTGCTGCCAGCGGGGCGAGCCCAGCGCTGGCCGCTGACCATGCGGCCACGTCGGCATCGGCCCTCAAGGTTTTGTTGGGGCCTGCTGCGCCGGTGCCTGTGCAGGCCATGGCCGGGCGCGCCGGTGTGAGCGCTTCGCTGGACAAGCCCGGGCAGGCGTCGCAGGTTCAAACGATCACGGTGCAACGGGGCGAGACACTGGACCGCGTGATCCGAAGGGCTTTGCCCCACTTGCCTTTGCATGCTGACTTTTTGCGCCATGCCTTTGTGAGCGTGAACCCACAGGCCTTCCCCTCGGGCTCGGGCCACTTGTTGCGCACGGGGAGCACGCTGCAAGTGCCCAGCATGGCGACACTGCGTCAAATGATGGTGCAACAAAACCCAGCAGCTGCGGCTTTTTTTGAAGTTGAAGCGGTGGACACAACGGCTGCGCAAAGCACTGACGAGAAGCGCGGCTGGGTGCGCTTTCCTTGAAGCCGAAGCGGGCCCTCAGATGATCACCGGGGCGGAAACCGCCCACCTGGCCCCCAAAACCCCGTCCATTTTTTTGGAGGGGCGCTTGCCCTTGGTGGTGGAGCGCACGGCGGCAGAACTGGGTTTGCGCGACGGCCAGGTGGTGCAGACCACGGTCGAGGCGCGACTCGACCGGCTGCGCCTGAACCTGCAAGACCCGGCCCAGGCGGGTCGCTTCATTGACCTGCCCAAAGAGCTGCCCGCAGGGCTGCGGCTGGCCGCGGGCGACACGGCTTTGTTTCGGGTGCAGGTGCAAAACGATGGCTCGATCTGGTTGCGCCCCCTGCAGGCACAGACGTCTGCTGGTACTACACGGGCGGCAGGGGGTGCGCCAACCGAGGCCTTGTTGCCCGGCCGCACGCAGCAGCTGGGTTTCAGACCGCCCGACATGGCGGCCTTGGCGCAATTGCTGCGACCGGGCGGGCTTGACAGCTTGCTGCAAAACCTGAGCCCGGCCACCCCCGGGTTGGCGGCGTTGCAGCAATGGCAGAACATGCGCCCGAGCATGGCCCAAATGACGCCCGCCAAACTGCAACAACTGATGCAACGCAGTGGCTGGATGACAGAGGCCTTGCTCTTGAATGGCCAAGGCCAAGGTGCAGTGGACCTGAAATCGGGCTTGCGGCAACTTTTGCGCTGGCTGCAGACCACTGGCGGTGAGGGCTTGGACCGCATCCAGGATGCGGTCGACGACATTGAGGCGCGCCAAATCACGGCCGCCGAAACTTTGACGGGCCGGGAGTGGGTGTTTTCGATGATGTTGCCGTTTGCAGACGCCGAGCCGGTGGCCCTGCGTTTTGTGCGCGGCCGCCGCCCGCCGGGCGAAGAAAAAGCGCCTCTGGTGATCCACCTGCACACGCGCAACCGCGACCTGGGCGAGATCTGGCTGCAAACGCGCATCAGCAGCCAGACCGAGGTGGACATGGTGATGTGGGCCTTGCGAGAAGACGTGGTGCAACGCGCTCGCGATATGTCAATCAACCTGAAAGATGAGCTGGACAGCGCCGGGCTGCACATGACGCAATTTCAGGTGATTCATGGCTCCGGCCCCGCCGAGCCCATGCCTTGGAACCCACCCGAGACAGGCAGTTTGCTGGACGTGCAAACATGAAAGCCCCACTCAAAGAGGCCATTGCGCTGGAGTACGGCAAGCGCAAAACCCCCATCGTCAGCGCCAAGGGCGAGGACG
>JBIKHW010000154.1:0-7593 GCA_044361935.1 Limnohabitans sp.
GCCCTGCTGCCCTTGGTGGCTTTGGGCACGGTGGCCGACGTGGTCAAGCTCGACGCCAACAACCGCCGCCTGGTGGCCCAAGGCTTGCGCCGCGTGCGGGCCGGGGCCATGCCACCCGGCATGGCAGCGCTCATGCGTGCAGCCAGCCGCGAAACCGCCAAGGCCACCACTTTTGACTTTGGCTTTGCCCTGGGCCCACGCATCAACGCCGCAGGCCGCTTGGCCGACATGACCCTGGGCATCGAGTGCCTGCTGACCGACGACACAGGCCGCGCCGACGAACTGGCCCGGCAACTGGACGCGATCAACCGCGAGCGCCGCGTGATCGAAGGCGACATGCGCGAGATGGCGATGGAGATGGCCGAGTCGCTGTTTGACGAAGGCGACGAACCGCCGCCCGCCATTTGTGTGTTCGACCCGGATTTTCACGAAGGCGTGGTGGGCATCGTGGCCTCGCGCATCAAAGACAAACTGCACCGCCCCACTTTTGTGTTTGCGGCCAGCAGTGCGCCGGGCAAGGAACACGAGCTCAAAGGCTCGGGCCGCTCGATTACGGGATTTCATTTGCGCGATGCGCTCGATTTGGTGGCCAAACGCGCCCCTGGCGTGCTCCTGCGTTTTGGTGGTCACGCCATGGCGGCGGGCTGCACGATTGCCGAAGAACACCTCGATGTGTTTGAGGAAACCCTGAACCAGGTGGCCATGGAATGGCTGGACGCGGCCACGCTGCAGCGCCGCCTGGAAACCGATGGACCACTGCCCGCCGAATACCGCCGGGTCGACCTGGTGGACATGCTGCACCACGAAGTCTGGGGCCAGGGCTTTGCACCACCCGTGTTTTGTGAAGAGATTGAAATCGTGTCGCAGCGCCTCGTGGGCGAGAAACACCTGTCACTCAAGATGAAGCACCAGGGCCAACCGGTGGATGGCATCTGGTTTGGCCGGACTGAGCCGCTGCCTGCGCGCGTGAAGTTGGCCTATCGGCTGGACGCCGACGAGTGGCAAGGCCAGAAACGGGTGCGCTTTTTGGTCGAAGGCGCGGAGTTTTGAATTTGTAGGAGCCCACGCCTGTGGGCGAAATCTTCGGGGCGTGACCCATGCCCATCGCCCACGGGGTGGGCTCCCACAAGGGGTCTCTCAATGCTTGGTCGCCACCTTGCCCTGCAAGGCATTGAGCACGGGCGCAGACACCAGGCCCGACACATCGCCGCCGAGCTTGGCGATTTCGCGCACCAAGGTGCTGCTGATGTGCTGAACAGGGGCGCTGGTGTGCAAAAACACGGTGTCGACTTCCGGGGCCAGGTGGCGGTTCATGCCGGACATTTGCGTTTCGTAGTCGTAATCAGTCACCGAGCGCAGGCCGCGCACAATCACCTGGGCGTTTTGCGCCCGCACAAATTCCACGATCAGCCCGTCAAAAGGCAAGGCCTTGACGTTCGGGCAATCGGCCAGCGCGGCTTGCGCCAAGGCCACACGCTCGTCCAGGCTGAACAAGGTCTTTTTGTGGTGCGCCACGGCCACCGCGATGATGACCTGGTCAAACATCTGCGCCGCGCGGCGAATCGCGTCTTCGTGCCCCAAGGTCAAGGGGTCAAAGGTGCCCGAATACACAGCGGTCACAAGGGCGTTGGCAGATCGGCTCATGGGGGTGTCCTTCAAAAATGGGGCAGGCACGCAAAGGTCTAATCATGCCAATGATGCGGTCCGTTGCAACAAATGGGCGTGCACCGCACCCGCTTTGAGGTGGCGTTCGCACTGTAGACCCAAGGCCGTCAATGTCTCTGTGGGCCAAGCCACAGGCGCTTCCAAATAAATCCAGCCGCCCACGGGCACAGCCCGGGTGGCGGCCTTCAGGGCCGGTTCAAACCAGGGGCCATCAAAAGGCGGATCGATGAACACCAGGTCCACACTGCCCGCAGGCAAACGGCCCAAAGTGCTCACCGCGTCGCCGCGCTGCACACTGACCATGCTGGCTTTGAGGCGGGTGGCGTTGTCTTGCAAATCACGCACCAACACGGCGTCTTGTTCGACCATCAACACATGCACTGCACCACGCGATGCGGCTTCTAAGCCCAGCACGCCTGTGCCCGCAAATGCGTCCACGCAGCGCCAGCCACTCAGGTCCTGGCCCAGCCAGTTGAACAGGGTTTCGCGCACGCGATCGGGTGTGGGCCGCAGGCCAGGTTTATCCAAGACCTTCAGCCGCGTGCGCCGCCACTGACCGCCGATGATTCGCACCTCGTGTGAAGGCTGGCCTTTTGGCACCGGGTTCTTAGGCTTTTTCTCGGCAGCATGACGGGCTGCGCCGGTCAGCGGGGGGCGTTTGGATGGGGCTGAAGACATAGCTTGGGAGTGTAAAGGCCCAAAGCCTTGTCACCTGACTTGTCGTTCAGGGCTGGCCACCCACCACCACCGTGACCATGCGCTCAGGCTGCAGCACTCGGGCCAAGGCGCGTTGCACATCGGCCGCACTCACGCGCTCGATCTGCCGCGTCCAAGTGCTCAGATAGTCCAGCGGCAGCCGGTTCCAGGCGATGTTGGCCACGTTGTCCAGCAGTTTGCGGTTGCTGTCGATGCGCAGCGCAAAACCGCCCACCAGGTTGGATTTGGCCGCTGTCAGCTCGGCCTCGGTTGGGCCTTGGCGCACAAAGTCTTGCACCACCTCTTGAGCCACGGCCACGGCTTGTTTGGCCTGGTCAGGCCGGGTTTGCAGTCCCACCGTGAAGGCCCCGGCGTGCAGGCCCGGTGCAAAAGCGCTGTAAACACTGTAGCTCAGCCCGCGTTTCTCGCGCACCTGCTCCGTCAGGCGCGAGACAAAACCGCCCCCGCCCAAAATGTGGTTGCCCACCAGCAGGGCAAAGAAGTCGGGGTCGGTGCGCTTGTAGCCGGGCTGGCCGATCAGCACATGGGCCTGGGCCGAGTCAAAAGGCAGGTTCAGGCTTTGTGCAGCGGCCAGTGGTGCCACTTCGGGCACAGGCGGCAAGCTCGGGCAGCCTGACTCGCGGGGCCACTGCGCCAGCAGGCGCTGCACCAAGTCGTCCGCCTGAGCCCGGGTCAAAGCGCCCACCACACTGACTGTGGCGCGGCAAGCCCTTAGGGCCTGGGCGTGCAGGTTTTTCAGGTCTTGCACACCGATGCGCCCAAGGGTCTCTGGCGTGGCGCGTTGGCCATAGGGGTGCGTGCCATACACGGCTTGCGCAAAGCGCTGCTGCACCACCGTGCCGGGCTTGGTGAGTGATTCGCGGATGGAGGCGCTGATGCGTTCACGGTCGCGCAACCACATGGCTTCAGGGAAAGCCGGGTGTGCCATTTGCCTAGCAGCGAGTGCCACGGCTTTGGCCAGCAAGTCGGGGTAGCTCAGGCTGCGCAGGCCAAAGCTCATGCGGTCACCACCCGCACTGGCCCCAAAGCTGGCGCCCAGGTCGGCCCAGGCTTCACCGATCTGGTTTTCGTCCATGGCCTTGGGGTAAGGGCCTTGGCTCTGCCCTTGCACTTGCGGTTCGGCATGGGTGCCGTTGGCCATTTGACCGGCCATGATCGAGGCCAGGCCCGCCTGCGCCACCGGGTCACGGCGGCTGCCCGCGTCGATGTCGATCTGCACATCCACCATGGGGATGGCGTGGCTCTCAACCAAATAAACCCGCGCACCGCTGGGTTGGGTCCAGTGCTGAATGGGCAAAGAAGCCTGCGCCCAGCTGGCTGAGGCCCAACAGGCCAGTGCCAAGACTGTGCGCCGCCAAGCGAGGGCGTTCAATGAAGGAAAAAGGGACATGGGTTGTGAAACTTTCATGGCGAGGCGCTTGAAGGGCACTGCGATCAATGGCGTGCGCCGGGCAAGGCGCGACGCGCCCGGGGCTGACCCGACAAAGGCTGTGGCCGCAAGGTGGCCACGGTGAGGCTGTCATCACCAAAGTATTTTTGCGCCACGGCCTGCACCTGAGCGGGTGTGACTTGCCGCAACCGGGCGATCAGTTGCGCCCCGTAATCTGGCGGCAAGCCCAGCGTCCAGGCCACGCCCAGCTCGCGGGCCTGGTTGAAGACGGAGTCAAGTTTGTAAATTTCGCTGGCCACCCATTGGGTTTTGACGCGCTGCAACTCGGCCTCGTTGACGCCTTCGGTGGCCACACGCTGCACCTGCGCCCGCAAGGCCGCTTCCAGGGCTTCAGGGGTTTGGCCTTTGGCGGGCACACCTTCCAGATAGAAGAACTGCGGCCCACGGCCCATGAGGCCGTTGTAAGCACCCGCGCTGTCGGCCAGGCGGTTTTCGCCTTGGGTCAGGGCACGGTCCAGACGGGCGCCGCTGTAACCGTCGAGCACAGCCGCCAGCACCGTCAGGGCCAGGGCATCGTCGTGCTCTGGCGAGGCCGCGAGGCTCGCCAAGCGCGGCACCTTGAAGGCCAGCGCCACGTACGACTGCTCGGCCGGGGCTTTGAACTCGAAGCGGCGCAGGCCTTGCTGCGCGGGCTCGTCACGGGGTTTGCGCTCAGGCACGGCGCGGGTGGGGATGGCACCGTAGTATTTTTCAGCCAGCGCTTTGACTTGCAGCGGGTCGACATCGCCTGCCACCACTACCACCGCGTTGGCCGGGCTGTACCACTTGCGGTAAAAGTCGCGGGCGTCTTGCGCCGTCATGGCCTCGAGGTCGCTCATCCAGCCGACGATGGGGCGGCGATAAGGCGAGGCTGACAAAGCTGTGGCCGAGAGCATTTCGTGCAGCTGGGAGCGTGGGTTGTCGTCGGTGCGCAGGCGGCGCTCTTCTTTCACCACCTCGAGTTCTTTGGCAAATTCGGCATCGGGCCACTGGTTGTTGGCAAAGCGGTCCGACTCCAGGCGCATCACGGCTTCAAGTTGGCCGGAAGGAATTTGCTGAAAGTAACCGGTGTAGTCCTTGGCAGTGAAGGCGTTTTCGCGCCCACCCAAAGCGGCTACGCGGCGTGAAAACTCACCCGGACCCAGCGTGGGCGTGCCCTTGAACAGCATGTGCTCGAGCACATGGGCCACGCCACTGGTGCCGTCCACCTCGTCCATGGAGCCCACACGCAGCCACACCATGTGCACCGCTGTGGGGGCGCGGCGGTCGGGTTTGACCCACACACTCATGCCATTGGCCAAAGTGAAGGTGTGCACCTGGGCCACGCTGGCCGGTGGATTTTGGCCTGCGGATTGTCCGCTGCCCTGGCCTTGCGGGGTCTGCGCCGAGGCGCTGAAGCTGCTGGCCATCAAGGCTGTGGCCAAAGAAAGTCCCAAGAGAAAGTTCGGTTTCATAGAATGCATGATCCTTGAATTCCACGCCATGTTCAGTTTCTTCAAAAAAAAATCCCCACCTGCTGAGGTCCCATCGACTCCAGCGGCAGCCTCACCCGCCGTTTCAGCACCCGTGGCCGCACAAGCTCCCGAGCCTGCCAGCACCCCCACAGCGGCTGCACCGAGCGCTGCAGAAGCAACAGCAAGCGCCCCCGCCGCCCGCCAAGGCTGGCTCGACCGCCTCAAAGCCGGATTGCGCAAGACCGGCTCTAGCATCACCACCGTTTTCACCGGCACACGCATCGACGACGAGCTCTATGATGAGCTCGAAACCGCGCTGCTGGTGGCCGACACCGGCGTCAAAGCCACCGAGCATTTGCTGCAAGACCTCAAACGCCGCGTGAAAGACAGCAAGGCCACCGACCCCTCTCAAGTCAAAACCCTGTTGGCCGATGCCATCACCGACTTGCTGCAACCCCTGCAAAAGCCCCTGAGCATTGGCGACCACCACCCCACCGTGATCATGGTGGCGGGCGTCAACGGCGCGGGCAAAACCACCTCCATTGGCAAACTGACCAAGCATCTGGCCGACGAGGGACTGAGTGTGCTGCTGGCTGCGGCTGACACCTTCCGCGCCGCCGCCAAAGAGCAGCTCGCCGTTTGGGCCACCCGCAACACGGTGGAGATCATCAGCCAGCAAGGCGGCGACCCGGCCGCTGTGAGTTTTGACGCCGTGAGTGCCGGACGCGCCCGGGGGCGTGACGTGGTGCTGGTGGACACGGCTGGCCGTCTGCCCACCCAAACCCACCTGATGGAAGAGCTGAAAAAGATCAAGCGCGTGGTGCAAAAGGCCGACGGCACGGCCCCGCACGAGGTGCTTCTGGTGATCGACGGCAACACCGGGCAAAACGCCCTCGCCCAGGTCAAGGCCTTTGACGACACACTGGGCCTGACGGGCCTGATCGTGACCAAGCTGGACGGCACGGCCAAGGGCGGTGTGTTGTGTGCGATTGCCCGCGAAAAGCCGATTCCGGTGTACTTCATTGGCGTGGGCGAGAAGCTGGAAGACCTGGAAACCTTCAACGCCCGCGAATTTGCACAGGCCCTTTTGAGCTGAACACCCCGGCTTGCGCCGTTGCCCAGTGCACAGACGGATCCAGCCCCGACCCGCAAAATCAGGGAAAACCCGAGGAACCTCAGACCCCCGAGGCCGTCCTTTAGCACTCCTCACCAGAGAGTGCTAATATTGGGGTATTCTGAAAGGAGTTCTGGTATGAACATTCAAACTGGTTCCCCCGCCACAGCCATCACGCTGAGCAACCCCTGGGCGGTCGTGCCCTCGCTCGGCCACTTGGACGCCTACATCTCTGCGGTCAACCGCATGCCCATGCTCACCCTTGAGGAAGAGCAAGAGGCCGCCCGTCAACTCAAAGCCAACGACGACATCGAAGCCGCCCGAAAGCTGGTGCTCTCGCACCTGCGCTTGGTGGTGTCGGTGTCGCGCCAATACCTGGGCTACGGCCTGCCGCACGGCGACCTGATCCAGGAAGGCAATGTGGGCCTGATGAAGGCGGTCAAACGCTTTGACCCCGAGCAAGGTGTGCGTTTGGTGAGTTACGCGCTGCACTGGATCAAGGCCGAGATCCACGAGTACATCCTGAAAAACTGGCGCATGGTCAAGGTGGCCACCACCAAGGCCCAGCGCAAGCTTTTTTTCAACCTGCGCTCGATGAAACAAGGCTACAAAGCCGATGCCGACGAAGGCACCCACCGCGACACGCTAACACCCGACCAAGTGGACTCGATGGCACACAGCCTGAATGTCAAACGCGAGGAAGTGCGGGAGATGGAAATGCGCATGTCCGGCGGCGATGTGCTGCTGGACCCGGCCCCGTCGGACGATGGCGAGCAGGCCTTTGGCCCCATCGCCTACCTGGCCGATGTGAACCACGAGCCCACCGCCATGATCGAAGCACACCAGCGCGATGTGATGGCCAGCGATGGCCTGGCCAGCGCCTTGAACGTGCTGGACGAGCGCAGCCGCCGCATCGTGGAAGAGCGCTGGCTCAAGGTCAACGACAACGGCTCGGGCGGCATGACGCTGCACGACCTGGCCGACGAATACGGCGTGAGCGCCGAGCGCATCCGCCAAATCGAAGTGGCGGCCATGAAGAAAATGAAAAAGGCGCTGGTCGAGTTCGCTTGACCACCCGGCCCAAGGGCCACCTTGATTTCGGATACCCGGCCCAGGCCGGGTATTTTTTCGCCTGCTGTACGCTAAAGTTACGGCAGTTTTGTTTTGAAAGGCTCCGTCATGACCGCTCGCACCCCCACTGGTTTTTCCCGTCG
>JBIKHW010000155.1:0-7589 GCA_044361935.1 Limnohabitans sp.
GCCACACAAAGGAAAACACACCCATTGGTAAAGCGTGATGAAGGCGTCCAGCAGCAGCATGGGCACCAGCACCGGATAGATGAAAGGCACACACAGCACATGTCGCCAATCGGCGGTGAGCACATAACCGAGCAAACCCGCCTTGAAGCGCTTTTGCTGCGCCAGCACCTCTTTTTCAAAGCGCACCTTGTGCTCTTCAAAATCCGCCTGCCACTGCTGGCGGCGGCTTTTGGCCTCCTGCTCAATGGCCGCCTCCAGCTGCTGGATACGGTCCAGGAATTCCTGAATTTGGGGGTTCATGGGGTCTCCTTGATCAGGCATGGGCAGACATTGGGCGACAGCATGGGCTTGCATTGACTGCGGTCAATACTTGGAGGCAAAAGCGCTCTCAAACTGGTTGATGACCATGGCCGCCGATCACCCACCCGACCACCTTAACACCGCCCAAGGGCTGACAACAGCCCAGGCCCGCACACGGCTGGCACAAGATGGCCCCAACGAGGTGGCGCAGGGCACACATCGCTCCGTATGGCGGCGCTTGGCCGACACGCTGCGCCAGCCCATGTTCGCCTTGCTGGTCACAGCTGCGCTGCTGTACATGCTGCTGGGCGACATAACCGAAGGACTGACGCTGTCGGTCTTCGTGTTGGCCGTGCTGGTGCTCAGCTTTTACCAGGAAGGCCGGTCCGAGGCCGCCATCGAAGCCCTGCGCCAGCTCACTCAAGCGCAGGCCCGTGTTCTACGGGATGAGCACATGCAACAGATTCCAGCCAGCGAGGTCGTTGTTGGAGACAACCTGCTGTTGTCCGAAGGCGACCGGGTGGCCGCAGACGGCTGGTTGTTGCAGGCCAACAACCTGCAAATGGACGAATCCCTGTTGACTGGGGAGTCGGTGGCCGTGGACAAGTGCCCACTGGAGCCACTGCCGGGCAGCGACTTGCCCAACCTGCCCCCAGCGGGTTCTTGCGTGCAAGGCGGCACCTTTGTGGTGCGCGGCAGCGGGCGACTGCGGGTCACGGCCACCGGCATGCGCAGCCAGATTGGGCAAATTGGCCTGGCCTTGAATCAGGTGCGCGAAGCCGACACGCCCTTGCAGCAACAAACCGCCCGACTGGTCCGCGTGCTGGCCAGTTTGGTGGGGGTGCTGTGTGTCTTGTTGGTGCTGACACTGGGCTGGCGCACCGGTCAATGGGTGCATGCCTTGCTGTCGGGCATTGCGCTGGCCATGGCCATCCTGCCCGAAGAATATTCCGTGATCCTGACGCTGTTTCCGGCCATGGGGGCACGTCGGCTGACGCGGGAAGGCGTGCTCACCCGGCACATCAACGCGATCGAAACCCTGGGCGCGATCAGCGTGCTGTGCACCGACAAAACCGGCACTCTGACGCAAAACCGCATGACCGTGACGGCTTTGGCCGTGCCCCGAATGGCCGACAGCGCTGAGCCCGGCTACATCCTCCAATGGCGCACACCCGACCCTGGCCAAATCACCACTTCACCGAATCCCGCGCCAACCCTGTCAGAGGCTTTCCACCCGCTGATTGAACACGCCATTTTGGCCAGTGCCCCCATGCCCTTTGACCCCATGGAAACCGCCTTCCACGCCATGGGCCAAGACCATCTGAACGGGGAACATCGGGCGTTCGGCGAGGGCCACTTGGTGCAAACCTATGCCCTGAGCCCCAGCCTCAAAGCCATGTCGCATGTCTGGCAGTTCGATCCGAACGACCCTCATGTCGTTTCGGCCAAAGGGGCGCCCGAAGCCATCATGGACCTGTGCCACCTGAGTCCGGCCGCTCGTCATCACTGGCTGGCCTGCGTGGCGGACATGGCTGCACAAGGCTTACGCGTGTTGGCGGTGGCACATAGCCGATTCGACGGTCACCGCTACCCCGACAGTCCCCACGACTTTGACTTTGCGTGGCTGGGCCTGATCGGACTGACCGACCCCTTGCGCCCCGAAATCCCCCAGGCCGTGGCCGACTGCCGATCGGCGGGCATTCTGGTCATCGTGATCACGGGCGACTTTCCGGCCACAGCCCAAGAAATCGCCAGGCAAGCCGGACTGCCCGACGGGGAAACCCTGACCGGCGAAGCTTTGGAGGGCCTGGATGCAGCGGCTTTGGGTGAGCGGCTGCGCCAGGTCACGGTCTGCGCCCGCATCTCGCCACATCAGAAGCTGCGCATCGTGCAGGCGCTACAAGCCCAGGGCCATGTGGTGGCCATGACGGGCGATGGCGTGAACGACGCCCCGGCCCTCAAAGCCGCTCATGTGGGCATCGCCATGGGTGCCCGCGGCACCGATGTCGCCCGAGAGGCCGCCGACCTGGTGCTGGTGGACGACAACTTCGCCTCGATCGTTCGGGGAATCCGTTTGGGGCGACGCATTTTCGGCAACCTGCAAAAGTCCATGCAGTACATCTTTGCCATCCACATTCCGATCGCGGGCATGGCCCTGGTGCCCATGCTCATGGGCTGGCCACCGCTGCTGCTGCCCCTGCATGTGGCCTTGCTGGAACTGGTGATTGACCCCACCTGCGCCATCGCCTTTGAACAAGAACGGGCCGACCCTGACGTCATGCAGCGCCCACCCAGAGATCCCCGCACCGCTTTGTTCAGTGCCCAGCAAATCACTTGGGCATCAGGACAAGGCCTGTGCGTGCTTGTTTGTGTGGGCCTGTCCATCGGTATGACACCCGCGCTTGGGGCCTGGTTGACCCAGGGTCTCCATGGCGCAAGTTGGCTGATTCACTGGCCCACTTGGACCGAAGAACACCTGAGGTCTATGGCTTTTGTCACCTTGATCACCGGCCACGGCGTTCTGGTTTTTTCCAGCCGTTCATTCACCCGCATGTTCAGGCCCGTCGGCACCCGGGCGCTGCGCGATGCCAACACCGCCCGAAGCGGGCGACTTTGCCCATTGGCCAACCCAACAGCCCCGGTCTTCGTGGGTCTGGCCATGGGCTTACTGGCCTTGGCCATCCATTGGCCCTGGCTGGCTGAGCCCATGCAATGGGCGCCACTACCCCCTATGGCTTGGGGCATGGCCTTATTCTGTGGCATGCTGTCCTGGCCGTTGATGCTGGCACTGGCCCAGTGCCAGCAGGCTTTTTCGCGCGCATAGACACCACCCACCTCCAACTCACCCGATCAAGCCCATCGCAGTGCCACTAAAATAGGACTCTGTTTCAAATAGAGTCCCTCTGTTGTACCTTTCTCCCAACCCCTCTTTGCCAAAGCACATTGCCATCATCATGGACGGCAATCGGCGCTGGGCGAAAAAGCGCTTCATGCCTGCGGCGTTGGGCCATGCAGCGGGCGCGCAAAGCGTTCGCGACATTGTCAAAACCTGCGGGGAAATCGGTATCCCGCAACTGAGCCTGTTTGCCTTCAGCACCGAAAACTGGAAACGCCCCGAAGAGGAAGTCAGCAGCCTCATGGGGTTGTTCACGACTTACCTGAAAAAGGAAATTCGCAACATGAACACCAACGGGGTTCGGCTAAAGGTTCTGGGTGACACGAGCCGGTTTTCTCCGGCCCTGCAAACGCTGATTGCCGATGCTCAGGCCCAAACGGCGAACAATCAGGTCATCACCTTGAACATTTGTGCCAACTATGGCGGTCGCTGGGACATGCTCCAGGCCACCAAAGCCTGGCAAAAGGCGCACCCCAATGAGCCGCTGGACACGCTGACCGAAGAAAACCTAGCCCCGTACTTGAGCACGGCCGATGCACCGGAAGTGGATTTACTGATCCGCACGGGCGGCGAGTCACGGGTGAGCAACTTTCTGCTCTGGCAAGCGGCTTATGCCGAGCTGTTTTTCTGCGATGAACTGTGGCCGGACTTCTCGCCCGAAACCCTGAAGCAGGCCTTGGCCTGGTTTGCCACGCGCGACCGGCGCTTTGGCTCCTCGGCCCCACTGTGAAGTGCGGGCAAGGTCAGCCTCAGACGCTGGCTTCAACCTGATGGTGGTCCACCTGCACCACGGTGGGCCGCCCCAAAATTTCCAGTAATACCGCCACCCTTTTGCTGGACACGTTGTGCACCAAACCCTCGATGTCACCCAAGGCGGTGTGCTTCAGACGCACCTTTTGCCCCACTTTGAGTTGGTTAAGCTCCTCGATCGTGGCCTGATCGCGCAATTGCTCCATCTGGCGAATCCGCTGCACCACATCGTCGTGCAGCAAGGCAGGCTCAAAACCAAACCGAACAATCGTGGTCACACCCTTGGTGCTGCGCACCGCTGAAATGCTTTGTTCTGAACGGCTAGGGCGAAACAGGATATAGCGCGGAAACATGGGCTCAAACTGCGCCAAAGGACCTTGTTCGGTTTTTTTGAATTTCTTGAACAAGGGCAAATAAGCCTCAAAGCCCTGCTGCTCCAGATTGACCAAAGCCACAGATTCCTGCTTGGGCTTGGTGTATGCAAGATACCAGCGGTTCAAGCTCTGGTTTTCAATATCGACAATCTCTGAATTCAAGACGATACCCATTCTCACGATCGGTCAACCCCAAGGGGCTACCATTTTACGAATCCAAGATCGCGCCCAAGTCCCCCGCTTGAAACAACAAACCCCGCCGGCGCGGGGTTCGGTTTCAAGATCCAAAATCATCAAAAATATAAAATTAACCCCAAACGGTCAATTTGAATTCATGACAACTGCGGGTCTGGTGGTTCACGCAATCACAAAAGGCGCACGGTCTTGACCTTCGATCCACTTGGGGGCTTTGCCTCGTCCAGTCCAGGTTTGACCCGAGGCGGGATCACGGTATTTGGCAGCCACTTTGCTCACGGGTTTGGCCGCCGAAGTTTTGGCACCACGGCCAGGAAAAACGTCTTGCGCGGTCAAGCCATACTCGGCAACCAGCTCGCGCACCTTGCTCACGGCACTGGAGATTTCATTTTGACGTGCTTGGGCAATTTCGTGCTCCAAGGCTTCGCGCTTTTGCAATAATTCTTTATAAGACAGGGACATGGTTTAACCTCAATAGATAATGACAGTGCGTTAATGTACATCAACGCGGTTTTATTTGACAGCACTGATTGCTCAATATTTGAATGTGGCTGAATTGGATGTCATCGTCATTTGACATGGTGGGATATTTTTAAATCTCAAACTATCCGCAACGCCCAATGCCCCTGAAAATCTTTGGTAAATCTGGCTCACAATATCCAAAACCTTGACGCCATTTGGGGAGCGGGTTCAATGAAGGGTGCATATGGCGGTTTACTGGGTCGGTGACATTCAAGGCTGCGACGCGCCTTTGGCACGCTTGCTGGATGAGGTGGCGTTTTCACCCAGCCGGGACCACTTGATCGTTTTGGGCGATCTGGTCAATCGGGGCCCGGACTCGGCGGGCGTGCTGCGCCGCTTGATGGCGCTGCAAGGCAGTGCGCAGTGCCTGCTGGGCAACCATGATTTGCATGCCTTGGCCGTGGCCTGGGGTTTCAGCCGTACCAAGCGGCTGGACACACTGGACGGTCTGCTGCAAGCCCCCGACAAAGAAGTATTGATCGACTGGCTGCGCCAGCAGCACCTGGCGTTGTGGTCACACGGGGTGCTGTCGGTTCATGCAGGGGTGTTGCCCAGCTGGACTCTGGCGCAGACCTTGTCCTTGGCGGATGAGGTGCAGGCCGTTTTGCGTGGACCGGACATGCCCCATTTTTTGGCCTACATGTACGGCAACGAACCCGCCACCTGGCGCGACGATTGGACGGGGCTGGACCGTTGGCGCGTGGTGGTCAACGCCTTGACGCGCCTGCGCTTTTGCGCGGCCGATGGCACCATGGAATTCGCCACCAAGGACAGCGCGGCACAAGCCCCGGCGGGCTTCATGCCCTGGTTCGACGTACCGGGGCGGCGCACGGCCGAAATCACCGTGGCCTTTGGCCATTGGTCCACTTTGGGCTGGCAAGGCCGCAGCGACATCTGGTCTTTGGACACAGGCTGCGTCTGGGGCGGTTGTCTGAGCGCCATGCGCCAAGGCGAAGATGGACAGCGCGCACTGGTTCAAGTGGCATGCGCCCAGGCGCAGGTGCCAGGTTGAGGGCAGTCGCTGCGCTCAGCCACCAGGCTTGAGCAACACAAGCAAGGCCCCCGCACCGCCCTCGGCGGGCTTGGCTTGAACAAAGGCCATGACCTGGTTTTTCTGCACTAGCCAGCTGTGCACTTTGGACTTGAGCACCGGAGTTTTGCCGGGCGAGCCCAAGCCTTTGCCGTGCACAACGCGCAAGCAACGCAATCCTTGGCGGTGCGCCAGGCGGATGAAGTCGGCCAGCGCTACGCGGGCTTCATCGCTGCGCAGGCCGTGCAGATCGATCTCACGCTGAATCGACCAATCGCCTTTGCGCAATTTATGGATCACATCGCGCCCAATGCCTGGGCGGCGAAAACTCAGGGCATCGTCGGTATCGAGCAAGGTGCTGGAATCGAACTCGTCGCTCAGGCAGTCGCGCAGCACCGCCTCATTGTCCAACTGTCGCTGGTGCGCGATAGGGGCAGGGCCCGGCTTTTCCAGACTGACCAAACTGGGCGCAGGCAAGCGCTGCACGGCACCCACGGCCCGCACAAACAAGTTGCTTTCGGCCTCGCGCTGACGCGCTTCCAGCGCCTGCGCGGCATCCAGCGCCTGGGCTTGCGCGCGGGCCTCAGCAAGCTTCTGGCGGACTTTTTTCAGGTCTTGCAGCGCATTGATTTTCATAGGAACACCTGGCTGGGCATGGTGGGACGTGCTCGGTGCACTGAAATTGCCAAAAGAAACGAGCACAACGGTGAAGGGGGATCACGTCAAGCGTGCATCAAACACCCCGGTTGCGCATCCAGTCGGCGGTCTTGAAAAAACTGGCGTTCAGCCGCTCACGCAGTACCGGGTCCACGCTCAATTCGGTCATGGCCTGGTCCATGCAGGCCAGCCACTGGTCGCGCTCCAGCACCCCAATCGAAAACGGCATGTGGCGCATGCGCAAACGCGGGTGGCCAAAGCGCTCGGTGTAATGCTCGGGCCCACCCAGCCAGCCGCACAAAAACCAAAACAACTTGTCGCGGGCACCGTCCAGGCTGCTGCCGTGTGCATCGCGCAGCGCCTTGTAGCCCGGCTCCATGTCCATCAGGTCATAAAAGCGGTCGGCCAAGGCACGCACCACCGCTTCGCCGCCGATCCAGGCAAAGGGGGAGTCAAACGGGGGCTTTTCGTCGATGTTCATAACGACCAATTGTGACGTGTTGCAAAGGGCCTTGGCCGGGCATGGATCCAGCCGGTCAAAGTCGATGCCTTCATGCGGTCCAGGGTCTTGGGTCATCCCGGGCGAAGACCCGGGATCCAGTGTGATTCGATGCCCTTTGCGAATACCCACTGCGTGCTCTGGATCCCGGCTCAAGATGCTATGGATGCCTCCCTCCTTCGGGACAGGCAAATGTGAGCGCCGAAGGTCGCTGAACAGCCGTTTATCAGGACACTCGTACGATCGGGGTGGATCCTCTGATGGATACGGCATCAAAAGTGCCCAAGGCGTGATAGACAGCAGTCTTCACTAACACCACAGAGGACCCGTCATGAATCGTAATACAGGAATGAGCGCAGGACAAAT
>JBIKHW010000156.1:0-7575 GCA_044361935.1 Limnohabitans sp.
GACGATGCGCTGGGGGCACAAAAGTTGCTGCGGGTCCATCTGCTGCTTGATCTGTGCAAAGGCCTCGCTGATGCGCGGGCCAAACTGCCAACCGATCCACTCGCCCCGGCAGAGGCCGTCGCCATGCTCGCCACTGAAAGCGCCCTTGTAGCGGCGCACCAGTTCGCTGGCCTCTTCGGCAATGGCGCGCATTTTGCTCGCGCCATCGCGGCGCATGTCCAAAATGGGCCGCACATGCAAAGTGCCCACCGAGGCGTGGGCATACCAAGTGCCCCGGCTGCCGTATTTGCGAAACACCCCGGTCAGCGCGTCGGTGTAATCGGCCAGGCTCTCCAGCGGATCGGCGCAGTCCTCAATGAAGCTCACTGGTTTGCCGTCGCCACGCAGGCTCATCATGATGTTCAGGCCCGCTTTGCGCACTTCCCACAGGTTTTTCTGCGGCGCATCGTCCACCATTTCGACCACGCTGCCGGGCAGGCCCAAGTCACCCATCAACTCCACCAGCTCTTTGATTTTGTGCGCGATGTCGGCCTTGCTCGGCCCGGAAAACTCCACCAACAACACCGCCTCGGGCATGCCACCGTTGATGTGCGGCGACAAAGCGGTGCGGATGGTGGGCGCAAAAGCCGGGTTTTGCAAAGACAGCTCGATCATGGTTCGGTCCACCAGTTCGACCGCCGACAGGTGGCCCACCGGCATGCCCTGCCCCAGTTTGACGATGTGCTGGGCCGAATCCATGGCCTGGTAAAAGCTCGGGAAGTTCACCACGCCCAGCACCTTGGCGCGTGGCAACTCGGCCAAGCGCAAAGTCAGCGAACGCGTGAGGGCCAGCGTGCCCTCGCTGCCGATCAGCAAATGCGCCAGGTTGACCGAGCCATCCGCCGTGTAAGGCCGCTCGTTTTGGTTGCGGAAAATGTCCAGGTTGTAACCGGCCACGCGGCGCAACACTTTGGGCCAGTTGGCGTCCATGTCACTGGCGTGCTGCTGCGCCAAATCGCGCACAAAGTCACCAATCTGGCGAGCGCGGCCTTGGGCTTTTTCATAGGCACCAAATGTGAGCAAACTGCCATCGGCCAACCACGCCTCAGCCCCCAACACGTTGTGAACCATGTTGCCGTAAGCAATGGATCGACTGCCACACGAGTTGTTGCCCGCCATGCCGCCCAGCGTGGCTTGGGCGCTGGTGGACACGTCCACCGGGTACCAAAGTCCATGCGTTTTGAGGGCTGCGTTCAGGTGGTCCAGCACCAGGCCGGGCTCTACTGTGGCGGTGCGCTGCTCAGCATCGACTGCCATGATCTTGCGCATGTGTTTGGAGTGGTCAATGACCAAGCCCGCGCCCACGGTTTGCCCACACTGGCTGGTGCCGCCGCCGCGCGGCACGATGGGTACGCCCAAGTCACGGCAAATGTCCAGCGCCACGCGCACATCGGATTCATCACGCGGCACAAAAACGCCCACAGGCATTTGCTGATAAATCGACGCATCGGTGGCGTAACGGCCCCTATCGGCCGAAGAAAACAAGACCTCACCCCGGGTGTCAGAGCGCAAGCGCTTGGCGAGCAAACCGGCCACCTCGTTGCTGGTGTGCGCGACCTTGTTGTAGGCGTGCTCGGGCAAGGATTGGGACACATCGATCGGCAAAGGGGCGTTCATGGCGCGTGTCCTTCTGTCTGAAATGGGGCATCGCTGAGGCTGGTGCCCTCTGGCGAAGAAGCAACGGTCTGGCGTGAACTGCGCAGCTGTTCGATCACCACCTTGCGCTTGTTGTCGAGGTGCTGCATCAGCACTTGCCGCAGTGCAGTCGGGTCACGGGCTTCCAGCGCCTGCACCATGGCGATGTGCTCGTCCACCGCGCGTTGCCATTTGTCACCGTCTTGGTTGGAACGAAAGCGCAGCGCCTGCAAGCGGGCGTTGACTTGGTTGTAAGTGGCGGTCAGCACCGGGTTCTTGGCTGCCGCATTGATGCTGCGGTGAATCGCGGCGTTGACCTGGTAATAGGCAGAAAGGTCATGGCGGGTGAAGGCCGCCAACATCTCGTAATGCAAGGCTTTGATCTCATTGAGTTCGGCCTCGGTCACGCGCTGGGCTGCCAATTCGCCCGACAAACCCTCCAGCCCGGCCATCACCTCAAAGGTGTGGAGGACATCGGCCTCGCTCAGTTGTACGGCCACCGAGCCCCGGTTCGGCAACAGCTCTACAAGGCCCTCAGCGGCCAGCATTTTGATGGCCTCGCGCAGCGGCGTGCGCGAGATGCTCAGCTCTTCGCAAAGTGTGCGTTCATTGAGTTTGCCGCCGGGCGGAATCAAGCCTTCCACCAACATCTGGCGCAGGCGCTGCGCGACTTGCTCGTGCAACACGGGACGAGAAATGGACAGTGGAGCGGACAAGGTGTCAGTAGCCATGGTCTTTTTGAATACAAATAATCTGGTGCTCTGCGGCCATTCTAGAACAAACACCCTTGACAAATGTATTTTGTATACAAAAATAGAGTTGTTCGAAAGACCTGTTAAATCTATGCTCACCACCAACTTCCACCCCACCGGCCGCCACTTCCTGCAAATCCCAGGCCCTTCTCCCGTACCCGACCGCATCCTGCGGGCCATCAGCTCGCCCACCATCGACCACCGTGGCCCCGAGTTCGGCGCCCTCGGCCTGAAAGTCTTGGCCGATGTGCAAAAGATTTTCAAAACACGCCACCCCGTGATGATCTACCCCGCTTCCGGCACCGGTGCGTGGGAAGCGGCGCTCAGCAATGTCCTGAAAGCGGGCGACCATGTGCTGATGTACGAGACCGGCCACTTTGCATTTTTGTGGAACAAGCTGGCCAAGCAGCTGGGTCTGCAGTCAGAGGTCTTGAGCCTGCCCGGCCTGGAGGGCTGGCGCCATGGCGTACAAGCCGAACTGATCGAGCAGCGCCTCAAGGCAGACACCGGCCACAGCATCAAAGCCGTGTGCGTGGTGCACAACGAAACCTCAACCGGCGTGACCAGCGACATCGCCGCCGTGCGCCGCGCCATGGACGCCGCCAAACACCCCGCCTTGCTCTTGGTCGATTCCATCTCGGGTTTGGCCGCTGCCGACTACCGCCACGACGAATGGGGCGTGGACGTGACCATCAGCGGCTCGCAAAAAGGCCTGATGCTGCCACCCGGCATCAGCTTCAACGCCTTGTCACCTCGCGCCATCGAAGCCAGTCAAAAAGGTGGCATGGCCCGCAGCTACTGGGCTTGGGGCGAGATGATTGAGATGAACAAAAACGGCTACTGGCCCTCCACGCCCAACACCAATTTGCTTTATGGCCTGAGCGAGGCTTGCGACATGCTGCTGGCCGAGGGCCTGGACAAAGTTTTTGCGCGGCACCAACGCTGGGCCGCTGGCGTGCGGGCGGCCGTCAACGCCTGGGGCTTGCCGATTCAGTGCGCTGACCCTGCGGTGTACTCCCCCATCCTGACTGGCGTCATGACCCCCGAGGGCATTGACGCCGATGCGGTGCGCAAGGTCATTCACGAGCGTTTTGATTGCTCACTGGGCACGGGCTTGGGCAAAGTCAAAGGCCGCATGTTCCGCATTGGCCATCTGGGCGACAGCAACGACCTGACCTTGATCGCCACCGTGGCGGGCTGCGAAATGGGCCTGAAGCTGTCGGGCGTGGCGCTTCAAGGCAGTGGCGTGCAGGCCATCATGGACCATTTCTCGGCCCATTCAGCAGCTTGAAAAAGTGCCTTCCGCATGGAAGGCACCCGCTTAAAAAGCCAACTTCAAACCCGTTCGCTCACCCAAGCCTGTACGCTGGCCAAGGCTGCGGGCAAGGCTGCGGGGTTAGAGCCACCGGCCATGGCCATGTCGGGCTTGCCGCCACCTTTGCCGCCAACCTGGCCTGCCACAAAACTGGCCAACTCGCCCGCTTTGACTTTGCCCATGGTGTCAGCTGTCACGCCTGCGGCGATCTGTACTTTGTCGCCATCCACAGCGGTCAACACGATCACAGCGGTTTTGATTTTGTCCTTGAGCTTGTCCATGGTGTCGCGCAGGGTCTTGGTATCGGCCCCCTCCAGCTTGGCCACCAGCAGCTTGATGCCTTTGACGTCCACCGCTTGGCTCAGCAGCTCGTCGCCCTGGGCCGAAGCCAGCTTGCCTTTGGCGGCAGCCAGTTCTTTCTCCAGCGCCTTGACCTGGTCGAGCACTTGGGCAATGCGGTTGTTCAGCTCAGCCGGTTGGGCCTTGAGCGTGCCTGCGGCTTGGGTCACGGTGTCTTCGAGGGATTGCAGATAAGCCAAAGCGTTGGCGCCAGTCACTGCTTCAATGCGGCGCACACCTGCGGCCACGCCGCCTTCGCTGACAATCTTGAACAGGCCAATGTCGCCTGTGGCTTTGACGTGTGTGCCACCGCACAGCTCGCGACTGGAGCCAATGTCCAAAACACGCACGGTCTCGCCGTACTTCTCGCCAAACAGCATCATCGCGCCAGTTTTTTGGGCGCTCTCGATGTCCATCACACGCGCTTGCGCTGCGGCGTTGGCCAAAATTTCAGCATTCACCTGGGCTTCGATCTGGCGGATCTCGGCGTCCGTCACAGGTGCGTTGTGCGCAAAGTCAAAACGGGTGCGATCGGCATTGACCAAGCTGCCCTTTTGCTGCACGTGGCTGCCCAGCACTTCGCGCAGGGCTTTGTGCATCAGGTGGGTGGCAGAGTGGTTGCGCACGGTGGCAGATCGCACCGCCATGTCCACATGGGCTTGCACCGCGTCGCCCACCTTCAGGCTGCCAGATTTCACTTCGCCGTGGTGACCGAACACATCGGCCTTGATCTTCAGCGTGTCGGCCACGTTGAACTGGCCGCCCGCGTTATGAATCATCCCTTGGTCGCCCACCTGACCGCCCGACTCGGCATAAAACGGGGTCGTGTCCAGCACCACCACGCCTGCTTGGCCAGCTTTCAGCTCGGTCACGGCGTTGCCGTCGGCGTACAAGGCCAGCACTTTGGCGTTGGCCGTCAGGTCGTCATAGCCCACAAAGTCGTTGCCCGCGCCCGAATAGTCGAGCGCCTTGTCCATCTTGAATTTTCCTGCTGCACGGGCCTGGGCTTTTTGCTTTTCCATGGCGGTAGCAAAACCGGCCTCGTCCACACTCAAGCCGCGTTCGCGGCACACATCGGCCGACAAATCGAGCGGGAAGCCGTAGGTGTCATGCAGCTTGAAGGCCACCTCGCCCGGCAACACCTTCACGCCACCTTCAAGGGCCGCATCCAGAATTTGCATGCCGCTTTGCAGCGTCTCAAAGAATCGCTCTTCTTCCACACGCAAAACGTCGGCAATGCGCTCGGCCTGATCGGCCATGTTGGGATAAGCCGCGCCCATGAGCTGGACCAAGTCGGGCACCAGTTTGTGGAAGAACGGGGTCTTTTGGCCCAGCAAATACCCGTGGCGAATGGCACGACGCACGATGCGGCGCTGCACATAGCCGCGGCCTTCGTTGCTCGGCACCACGCCGTCGCTCACCAAGAACGCGGTAGCCCGAATGTGGTCGGCGATCACGCGCAGCGACTTGTTGTTCAGGTCGGTGCAGCCGGTCTCGCGAGATGCGGCCTTGATCAGCGCGTCAAAAATGTCGATTTCGTAGTTGCTGTGAACGTGTTGCAAGATGGCCGCCAAACGCTCCAGACCCATGCCCGTGTCCACACAAGGCGCAGGCAGCGGCGTGACGGCACCGGTCTCGTCCATGTTGAACTGCATGAACACGTTGTTCCAGATTTCGATGAATCGGTCGCCGTCTTCATCGGGGCTGCCGGGTGGGCCGCCGGGAATGTGCGCACCGTGGTCGTAAAAAATCTCGGAGCAAGGGCCGCAAGGGCCGGTGTCCGCCATCATCCAGAAGTTGTCCGACTTGTAGCGGCCACCCTTGTTGTCGCCAATGCGGATGATGCGGTTCTCAGCCTTGATGCGCTCAGGCGTCCAGCCAGCCTTGACAAAAATGCCTTCCCAAATGCCATGGGCCTCGTCGTCTTCCATGTAGACGGTGGCATACAGCTTATCGGCAGGCAGCTTGTAGACCTGGGTCAACAACTCCCACGCCCACTCGAGCGACTCGCGCTTGAAGTAATCGCCAAACGACCAGTTGCCCAGCATCTCGAAAAAGGTGTGGTGGCGGGCGGTGTAGCCCACGTTTTCCAAGTCGTTGTGTTTGCCACCCGCTCGCAAGCAGGCTTGCACCGAGGCGGCGCGCACATAAGAGCGCTTGTCCGAGCCCAAAAACACGTCCTTGAACTGGACCATGCCCGAGTTGGTGAACATCAAGGTCGGGTCATTGCCGGGCACCAAGGGGCTGGAGGCCACCACGGTGTGGCCCTTGGACTCAAAAAAGTCCAAAAAAGTCTTGCGGATGTCAGAGACGGAGAAAGTGGCTTGGCTCATGGGGTGTTTCGCTCAAAGTGCAACCCGCCATTATAGATTTGGCCTCAAGACGCCGATCTTGGCGGGGCCAGCCCCGAGCAGGGTTTTGAGACTTTTGTGACAGCCCAAATCAGCGCCAAGGGCTAAGCTTGAACAAATTCAGAAAAACTCCCGCCTCTTTTCGCGACATTTGGAGATACCCATGGACATGAAAACTTCCCCCCTCGCCCTGCTGAATGACCCGACTTTGTTCAAGACCGACGCCCTGATCAACGGCCAGTGGGTGGCGGGCAAAGAGCGTTTTGAGGTGACCGACCCGGCCACGGGCCAGCACCTCGCGAACGTAGCCAACCTGGGCGCCGCCGAAGCTGAGGCCGCTATTGCGGCTGCCAACGCCGCTTGGGGGCCCTGGAAAACCAAGACCGCCAAAGAGCGCAGCATCATCTTGCGCAAGTGGTTTGATCTGCTGATCGCGAACACCGAAGACTTGGCACGCCTGATGACCGCAGAAAACGGCAAGCCCATTGCCGAGTCGCGTGGCGAAGTGGCCTATGGCGCAAGTTTTGTCGAGTGGTTTGCAGAAGAAGCCAAGCGCGTGAACGGCGAGACCCTGCCCCAGTTCGACAACAACCGCCGCTTACTGGTGCTCAAACAGCCCATTGGGGTTTGCGCGGCCATCACGCCCTGGAACTTCCCGCTGGCCATGATCACCCGCAAAGTGGCCCCGGCCTTGGCGGCTGGCTGCCCCGTGGTCATCAAACCCGCCGAGCAAACCCCGCTCACTGCGTTGGCCGCGGCCGAGTTGGCCATTCGTGCGGGCATCCCTGCCGGGGTGCTCAATATCATCACCGCAGACGGCCCACAAAGCATCGCCATTGGCAAAGTGTTGTGCGCCAGCGATGTGGTGCGCCACATCAGCTTCACCGGCTCCACCGAAGTGGGCCGCATCCTGATGGCGCAGTCGGCCCCCACCGTGAAAAAAATGTCGTTGGAGCTGGGTGGCAACGCGCCCTTCATCGTGTTTGAAGACGCCGACATCGACAGCGCCGTCGAAGGCGCATTCGCCAGCAAATACCGCAACGCAGGCCAGACCTGCGTGTGTTCCAACCGCTTTTACGTGCAGGAATCGGTGTACGAAGAGTTCGCCACCAAGTTCGCAGCCAAGGTCAAAACCGCCAAGGTC
>JBIKHW010000158.1:0-7555 GCA_044361935.1 Limnohabitans sp.
TCGCGTCATCACGACCCCCGAGCCGGGATCCACCTCCCCTAGCGTCATCCCGGCCCCCGAGCCGGGATCCACCTCCCATCGTGTCATCCCGGCCCCCGAGCCGGGATCCACCTCCCCTAGCGTCATCCCGGCCCCCGAGCCGGGATCCACCTCCCCTAGCGTCATCCCGGCCCCCGAGCCGGGATCCATCTCCCCTCACGTCATCCCGGCCTCCGAGCCGGGATCCATCTGCCAGCGCGGCTTTACCCTGATTGAGGTGCTGGTGGCCCTGGGCATCACGGCGGTGGCGCTCATGGCGGGCTTGCAGGCCACAGGCTCGCTCAGCCGCAATGCCGAGCGCCAGACCGTGACCATGCTGGGCCAGATCTGCGCCGACAACCAATTGATCGCGCTGCGCCTGCGCAGGCAACTGCCGGACACGGGCAACACCAGCGTGGAGTGCACACAAGCAGGGCGTTTGCTGCAGGTCGAGGTGTCGGTGCGGCCCACGCCCAACCCGAATTTCAGGCGCGTAGATGCGCGGGTGCTGGACCAAGGCGCTTATGTGCTGCAGGTGTCCACTGTGATGGGGCGCAACTGATGGCAACGACATTGAGGGCAGCGCAACGGATGGCGACACCCCAGCAAGCCACACGCGGCTTCACCCTGATCGAGGTGATGGTGGCCATCAGCGTGATGGCCTTGATGAGTCTAATGGCCTGGCGCGGGCTGGACGGCATGCTGCGCAGCCAAAGCAATTTGCAAAGCCGCTCGGACGAGATCCGCAGTCTGCAAGCGGGCCTGGCGCAGTGGCAAACCGACCTGGACCAACTGGCCGAATTGCCCGGCACGCCCAGCTGGGACTGGAACGGCCAGGTGCTGCGCCTGACCCGGCGCACCGCCGATGCCCCCTTGCCCATCAACAACGCCAACAAAACAACCAGCCTCATGCCCGCCAGCGTGCGCGTGGTGGCCTGGACCTGGCGCAGCGATCCGGGCAGGCCCGGTGGCGGCGATTGGCAGCGTTGGCAATCACCGCCCTTGAGCCTGCGCCAGGACTGGCTAAACGCCTGGGCTTTGGCTGCGCAGTGGGGCCAGACCGCCAACGACAGCACCCGGGCCGGGCAAATCCAGATTCACCCCTTGTCAGGCTGGCAGCTGTTTGTGCACCGGGGTGGCAGCTGGACCAACCCTTTGTCGAGTGATGTGGTGAGCGCTGGCACACCTGGCAGCGCCATCGCCACCACCCCCGATGGCGTGCGCCTGGTGCTGAGCCTGCCCCCCGGCCCCGCCGGGTCGGGCACGCTCACCCTGGACTGGGTGCGCCCCACCTTGTCGGGAGCGCCTTCGTGATGCGCCCCGAAATATTGATTCGGCCCTGTGAAGTTTGCAGGTGTCCAAGCTCAATCGTCATCTTGGTCATCCCGGCCTTGTTTTTTGTCATCCCGGCCTTGAGCCGGGATCCAGAGCGCGCAGCTGACCTTTGCAAAGGGCGGCTGTCAACACTGGATCCCGGGTCTTCGCCCGGGATGACAAACACGAGGACAGTACGGATGTTTAAACTTCATTGGGCCGGATCAATAAGCCCCCTTGTGCGCCCCTTTGTGCACCCCAAACAGCGCCAGCGCGGCGCGGCCTTGCTCACCGCCATGCTCACGGTGGCCATGGTGGCCACGCTGGCCAGCGCCGCGCTGTGGCAGCAGTGGCGGCAAGTCGAGATCGAGATCGCCGAACGCGTGCGCAGCCAAACGGCCTGGATGATGACGGGCGCTCTGGACTGGACACGCCTGATCCTGCGCGAAGACGCGATTTCGGCACAAGGCGCGGCGGCCGATCACCTGGGCGAGCCCTGGGCCTTGCCTGTGCAGGAATCCAAGCTGTCCACCTTTTTGTCGCAAGACCAGCAATGGCGCGAGGGCGATACCGAGGTCTTTTTGTCGGGCCAGATCACCGACGCGCAGTCGCGCATGAACGTGATGAACCTGGTCGAAGACGGGCAAATCTCAGCCCCGGCGCTGGCCCGCTTTGCCGCCTTGTTCGAGCGTCTGGGACTGCCACTGACCGAGCTGCAAACCTTGGCCCAGCAACTGCAGGTCAGCTTGCAAGCCAGCAGGGCCAGCCAAACCAACACCAACCGTGCCAGCCCAAGACCCGCAGCCCTGATGCCCCAGCAAACGGCCCAACTGGTCTGGTTGGGCCTGAGCACCGGCACGCTGGCCGCCTTGCAGGCATACATCACCGTGCTGCCCGAGGCCACGCCCGTGAACCTGAACACCGCCTCCGCCGAGGTGCTCTCGGCCGTGCTGCCCGGGCTGGACCTGGCTTCTGCCCGGCAAGCCGTGACCCTGCGCCAGCGCGGGCACTGGGCCAGCCTGAACGCCGCGCAAGAGGCCTTGGGCGCCAGTGGCCGACTGCTCAACGACAAACAGCACAGTGTGCAAAGCCGTTACTTTGAGGTGCAGGGGCGCATGCGCATCGACAATGTGGTGCAGCAAGAAACCGCGCTGGTGCGGCGCGATGGTGGCCAGGTGCGCATGCTCTGGCGCGTGCGCAGCCCCCAGCTGCGTCTTGATGCCCCTCTACAATGATTTGCACATGCGCACCCTGATCATCCAACTGCCGCCTGGCCCGCCCAGCCCCAGCTTGGCCTACGCCCATGCCCGGGTCGAGGCCGAGCCAGGCACTCGCCCGCTCAAACTGCAGTGGGCTGCGGCCGCTTTGCTGCCCGCAGCCGATCGCCAAACCGAAACCGTGGCCTTGGTGCCCGCTGCCGCCTTGTCCTGGCACCGCGTCGAGCTGCCCGCTGGTCTGCACAAACAGGCCCAGCGCGTGCAAGCGGCCTTGCAAGGCCTGCTGGAAGAGCGCCTGCTCGACGACCCCGAACACATGCACCTGGCCTTGCAAGCCGACTGGGCCAACAGCCCTCGCCCCTGGGTGGTCGTGTGCGACCGCGCGTGGCTGAGCGCCCACCTGCACGCCCTCGAACAAGCCGGTCTGCCCGTGCACCGCATCGTGCCCGAACTCGCTCCGGGCACGCCCGGCAGCCCGGTGCAGCTCACCGCCGTGGGCGATGCCGACACCGGCTGGCTGTGGGTCAGCCACCCCGAACGCGGCGTCTGGGGCAACCCCTGGCCAGCCCTGCGCCAAGCTGGCCTTGCCACCCATGAACGTCTGGGGCTGTCCGAGCCCGAGCAGGCCACGGCCTCGCTGCAGGCCGAACCCGGCGCGGTGGCCGTGGCCTCGGAACTGCTGGGCTCTGGCGTGCGCCTCATGCCCCCGGCTCAGCACTGGCTGGCCGCCCTGGCCGGTGATTGGGACCTGGCCCAATTTGAGCTGCGCGCCAACGCCCGCAGCCGCCAGCTGAAAGTCTGGCAACGCGCCGCCAGCCAGCTGTGGCACAGCCCCGCTTGGCGACCAGCACGCTGGGGCTTGTGGCTTTTGTTGGCCGCGCAATTGGTGGGCCTGAACGCCTGGGCCTGGAAAACCCGCGCCGACTGGCAAGCCCAGCAAAACAGCTGGGCCCAGGTGCTGCGCGAAACCTTTCCGCAAACCAGCCTGGTGGTCGATGCGCCGCTGCAAATGGCCCAACAGGTTGAACGCCTGCGCCAAGGCTCGGGTCAGCTCGGCGCGGGCGACCTCGAAGCCATGCTGGCCGCCCTGGGCCAAGCCCTGCCGCCCGGGCTGGCCGCACCGCGCCAATGGGTTTACCAAACAGGCCAGATGCGTCTGCAAGACTTTCAATTGGATGTGGCCCAGCAGCAAGCCTTGCAACAAGGCCTGAGCGCCCAGGGCTACACCTGGCGCGCCCAAGGCGACGGCTGGTTGATGAGTGCCCAAGCAGAGGCCAAGCCATGAGCCCGCACACCTGGATGGCCACCTTGCGCCAAGGCTGGCAAGCCGCCTGGGCCCGGCGCAGCCCGCGTGAGCGGCAGTTGCTGGGCATCGGCTTTTGGGTGCTGACCTTGGCCGCGCTGTGGGTGCTGGCCCTGGCCCCGGCGCTGCGCACCTGGCAAGAGGCCCCGGCCCGCCAGGCCCTGCTCGACACCCAAAGCCAGCGCATGCGCCAGCTGCAAGCGCAGGCCCAGGGCCTGCAAAAACCCCGCGCCATCTCCCGCAGCGATGCCGCCCTGTGGCTGGAAAAAAATCTGGCCGAGCTGGGCCCCAACGCACGCATCAGCATCCAAGGCGACAGCGCCACCCTGAGCCTGCAAGCCGCACCGGCCGCAGCCCTGGCCCGCTGGTTGAGCCAGGCGCGTGACAACGCCCAGGCCTTGCCAACACAAGCGCAGCTGCAACAAGCCAACCCAGCTCACCAGGGCAACAGCCCCGACGCCACCTGGCGCGGCAGTCTGGTGCTGCGCCTGCCATGAAGCGATGCACGCCATGAAAGACCTGCCCCACTCCAGCAAGCATGTGGCCCGGCCCATGCGTTCGCCTTGGTCTTGGGCCCTGCTCGGCGCACTCTTGGGCTTGGGCTTGGCGCTGCTGGTGTGGGCCCCTGCCCGCTGGCTGGCTTGGGGCGTGGCACAGGCCAGCCAAGGCCAGGTGCAATGGCTCAACCCTCGGGGCACGGTATGGCAAGGCTCGGCCCAGCTGCTGCTGAGCGGCGGCGCAGGCAGCCGCCAGCCGCAGGCCCTGCCCGGTCGGTTGCACTGGAGCCTGTTACCCACCTGGACGGGCCTGCGCCTGGGCTGGCGGGCCGACTGCTGCATGACCGAAACTGCCAGTGTTCAAGCCGCTTTGGGCTGGAACACACTGCAGCTGCAGGCCAGTGACCACCGCTCCAACTGGCCAGCCGAGTTGCTCACGGGCCTGGGCGCACCCTGGAACACCTTGCAGGCCGAAGGCCAACTGCAACTGCGCACCGAGGCACTGCAACTGCACTGGGCGCAAGGCCGCCTGCAAATGCAGGGCCTGTTGGCGCTGAATCTGCAAGGCATGTCTTCGCGCCTGAGCCCCGTCAAACCCATGGGCAGCTACCGCGTCGCCCTGACCGGCACCCCCGAAGGCACACCCACGCCGGGCCTGGAGCTGAGCACACTGCAAGGCCCCTTGCTGCTGTCGGGCCAAGGCCAATGGTTGGGCCAACGCCTGCGCTTTACCGGAGAGGCCCGCGCCGCCGAGGGCCATGAGGCCGCGTTCGACAATTTGCTCAATATTTTGGGCCGCCGCCAAGGGGCGCGCAGCCTGTTGTCTTTGGGATGAGCCCACTTCAACCTCATTGCACACACCTCACACATTGCACCCAACGATTCAAGACCTCCACACCATGAACGACTTTGCTCACATGCGCCCCTTGAACCGTGCCCGCTGGTCCCACAGCGCTTTGGCTATCGCCTGCCTGGCAGCCATGGGCTGGCTCGCGCCCGGGGTGCATGCCCAAAGCGCGGACAAGCCCGCGGCCAATCCGATCGCCAACCCGCCCGCCCTCAAGGCAACGCGCCGGGAACCCGTCACGCTCAATTTTGTGAATGCCGAGATCGAGGCCGTGGCCCGCACCCTGGCCACCTTGTCGGGCGCGAACGTGGTGGTGGACCCCCGCGTCAAAGGCACGATGTCGCTGTCGAGCAACGTGCCCGTGGCCCCAGCACAGGCCCTGCGCTTGTTTGCCGCGCAGCTGCGCACGCAAGGCTTTGCGCTGGTGGAGTCGGCCGGGCTTTATACCGTGGTGCCCGAGGCCGAAGCCAAGCTGCAAAGCAGCGCCGTGTCCGCTGGTGCCGTGCCCACCGGCACCGGGCAAATCGTCACGCAAATCTTCAAGCTCAACCATGAAAACGCCAACAACCTGGTGCCGGTGCTGCGCCCCCTGATCAGCCCCAACAACACCATCAACGTCAACCCCGGCACGAATGCGCTGGTCATCACCGACTACAGCGACAACCTGCAGCGCTTGGGCCGCATCATCGCGGCGCTCGACGTGTCCAACGCCACAGGCGTCGAGGTGCTGCGCTTGCGCCACGCCATTGCGGGCGACCTGGCCCCCATGGTGCAGCGCCTGATCGAATCGGGAGCTGCCGCCGCTGCTCCAGCGGCCCAAGGCCAATCCGACAACTCGTTCAAGACCACCGTCATGCCCGAGGTGCGCACCAATGCGCTCATCGTGCGCGCAGCCAACCCGGCGCGGCTGGCCCTGGTGCGCAGCTTGGTAGACCAGCTCGACCAGCCCAACGCCACCGGCGCGGGCGCGGCAAGCGGCAACATCCATGTGGTTTACCTGAAAAATGCCGACGCCACCAAACTGGCCACCACCTTGCGCGCCGCCCTCGCGGGCGAGACGCGCAGCGCTGCGGTGTCCGCCAGTGCAGCGCCAGGCAACCCGGCTGCAGCGGGTGCGGGCAGCGCAGCGGGCAGCGCAGCGGGCAGCGTCAGCCCCTCGGCCCAGCCGTCCACCGGTGGCCAGATCCAGGCCGACCCGGCCACCAACGCCCTCATCATCACCGCGCCCGAGCCGCAGTACCGCCAGCTGCGCAGCGTGATCGACATGCTTGACCAGCGCCGCGCCCAGGTATTTGTGGAGAGTTTGATTGCCGAGGTCAGTGCCGACAAGGCCGCCGAGTTTGGCGTGCAGTGGATGAGCGGCACCGGCAACAGCGGCAGCGCCGTGGGCTTGATGGGCACCAACTTCAACGTGGGCGGCACCAACGTGTTCAACCTGGCCGCAGGCGTAGCGGCGGGCACCCCTGTTGTCTCGACCGGCTTCAATCTGGCGCTGGGTCAGCGGCGCAACGGCGTGCTGGCCCTGGGTGCGCTCGCGCGTTTTTTACAAACCGATGGCGACTCCAACGTGCTGTCGACACCCAACTTGCTCACCCTCGACAACGAAGAGGCCAAGATCGTGATCGGCCAGAACGTGCCCTTTGTCACGGGCCAATACACGGCCAACAACAGCAACAGCGGCGCGGTCAACCCCTTCCAGACGATAGAGCGCAAAGACGTGGGTCTGACGCTGCGGGTCAGACCCCAGATCAGCGAAAACGGCACTGTCAAAATGCAGCTCTTCCAGGAGGTCAGCAGCATCGACACACGCAGCTCGTCCACGGCGGGGCTGATCACCAACAAGCGCTCCATCGAATCGACCGTGCTGGTGGACGATGGCGCCATCGTGGTGCTGGGTGGCTTGCTGCAAGACGACACCAGCAACAGCCAGGAAAAAGTGCCCGGCCTGAGCAACATCCCTTTCTTTGGCAACCTCTTCAAGTCGGAAGCCCGCAGCCGCAAAAAGACCAACCTGATGGTGTTCCTGCGCCCGGTGGTGGTGCGCGACGGCGCGGCGGCCGAAGCCCTGTCGATGGGCCGCTATGAGCAAATGCGCTTGCAGCAGCAAGGCTTCCAGCCACTGCCCACCGGGCCGCTGCCTTTGGCGGGCTCGGCCGTGTTGCCACCCGTGGACACGTCGCCCACCGTGACGCCCATTGCCCCCGCTGAAGCGAAGCCAGCGACGCCATCGACGTCCACGCGCCAGCCCTGAACCCGCCATGCGCCACCCCCTGCCCTACGCCTTTGCCCGCACCAGCCGCTTGCTGCTGGAAGACGATGGCCAGCGCTTGTGCCTGCTCTGGTGCGACGAGAGTGAGCG
>JBIKHW010000159.1:0-7552 GCA_044361935.1 Limnohabitans sp.
ACTGGCCGATGTGCGCACGGCCGAAGCAGACACCGCGTCCACCCCCGCCACCATCAAAGGCTTGATCATCAAGGTGGCGGCCGAATGGCTGGCGGCTGCCAGCAGTCCCAGCAAAACACCCTTCCACAAGGACCCTTGGGTGTTTTCCCAGGCATGGGTTTCACTCTCGCGGCGGCCCCAGACAATCGCCACCATCACGCCCGAGACCAGCAAACTGCCCCCCACCAAAGTCCAGCCCCAGAGGGTTTCACCCAAAAACAACCAAGCGAGCAAGGTGGAAAAAATGGCGTGGGTTGCAAACAGCACGCCGCTGCGGCGCGGCCCCAGCCGGTTCATGCAGGCAAACAGGGCCGTGTCGCCGATGAAGATGCCAATCAAGCCGGACAAGGCCAGAAGGGCCAAGCTAGATGCATCCAGGCTGCGCCACTGCCCGGTGAACAGCGCCAACGCCCACAGCAGGGTCAGCGCAAAAAACAAACGCCAGCGGGTGAAGGCAAAGGCCCCCATCTGGCTGGAGGCGGCGGCAGAAAACAAACTGCCTACAGCCCACGACAGGGCGGCCAGCGCCGCCAAAAGTTCGGCCTGCACAGGGCTCAGCTGCCCGCCAGTTTCATGCGGTTGACCAAGATGGAGCCGGTGGATTTGGCCCCCATGTTGTAGGTGTCAGCGCCCACCGCCTCGATGCCCTTGAACATGTCTTTGAGGTTGCCCGCGATGGTGATCTCGTGCACCGGGTAGGCGATCTGACCGTTTTCCACCCAAAAGCCGCTGGCGCCGCGTGAATAGTCGCCCGTGACGTAGTTCACGCCCTGGCCCATCAACTCGATCACGAACAAGCCCGTGCCCAGTTTTTGCAGCATGGCGTTGAGATCGTCACCCGGCTGGGTCAAGCGAGAAGTCATGGACAAGTTGTGCGAACCGCCCGAGTTGCCCGTGGTCATCATGCCCAGTTTGCGGGCCGAGTAGCTTGACAAAAAGTAGCCCTCCACACGACCACCCTTGACCACCTGGCGGCGCGAAGAGCGCACGCCTTCGTCGTCAAAGGGCGAGCTGCCTTTGCCGCGCAAAATGAAAGGATCCTCTTCGATGTCGATGTGTTTGGGGAACACTTTCTTGCCCAGCGAGTCCAGCAAAAAGCTGCTCTTGCGGTACAAGGCACCGCCGCTCACGGCCTGCACAAAACCGCCCAGCAAGCCAGCGGCCACGGGCGACTCAAACAGCACTGGGCACTCAGTGGTGGCAATCTTGCGCGCACCCAGGCGTGACAAGGCGCGCTCGGCGGCGTAACGGCCCACCGCCTCGACCGAGGCCAACTCGTCGGCCGAACGCATCGAGGTATACCAAGCGTCGCGCTGCATCTCGGCGTTGCGGCCCGGCAGTTTGGCAATTGGAGCGACCGAGACGCTGTGGCGCGAGCTGGCATAACCACCTCGAAAGCCGTGCGTGTGCGCACTGAAAAAATGGCTTTGCTGGGCCGAGACGGCGGCGCCGTCGCTGTTGGTGATGCGGCGGCTGGTTTTCAGGGCTGCAGCTTCGCATTGCAATGCCAGCTTGGCGGCTTCTTCGCTGTTGATGGCCCAGGGGTGAAACAAATCCAGATCGCGGTGGTTCGTTTCGATGTCGGCTTCGTCGGGCAGCCCGGCTGTAGGGTCTTCGGCCGTGAAGCGGGCGATGTCATAGGCCGCTTGCACCGTGCGCTCGATGGCTGCTTTGGAAAAGTCCGACGTGCTGGCGTTGCCACGGCGGTGGTCCACGTACACGGTCACGCCCAACGACTTGTCGCGGTTGCGCTCCACGTTTTCCAACTCGCCCTTGCGCACGCTGACCGACAGGCCGCAGCCTTCAGACGCCTCGGCCCCCGCGTTGGTGGCGCCCAGCTTTTTGGCGTGGTTCAAGGCGATGTCGACCAGATCTTCGAAATGGTCTCGCGAATAGCTGAAGCCGTTGTGGGCTTGCGTTTGGGCAGCGTGTGTGGAGGTGTTTTTTTTCACGGAACTTTTCACAGAAATTTTCACGAAGGGGGTCTCGAAAAAAAGGGCGGGCGCAAGGCCCGCAGTGGCCGCTATGATACTTGTCACCCAGCCCACGCGCTGCCTCAGAGAACGAGTTCCCCCAGTCATGTCCCGTAAACCCAAAAAAGGCTATTTCGTCCGTGGTCAGTTTGTTGCCGAAGGCAGCGAACTCGACTTGGAGTTCAAGCGCGAACTCAAATTCGGACTGGAAGGCCCCAGCCGCACCGAACTCAAACGCGAAAGCACCGAACTGCAAGTACTGGGCACCCAACTGCTGACCCTGCGCCGCGACCTGATGGAAGGCCTGAGCCTGCCCGACAAACTGGTGGACGGCCTGGCCGAAGCCAAGCGCATCACCAACTTTGAAGGCAAGCGCCGCCAGATGCAGTTCATCGGCAAGCAAATGCGCCTGCTCAGCCCCGAGACCCTGCAAGCCGTGCGCGAAGCGCTCGACATCCAACGTCTGGGCAGCGCCAAAGACACCCAAGCCCTGCACCTGGCCGAAGCCTGGCGCGACCGCCTGATTGCCGACGACGCGGCTGTGGGCGAATGGATTGAACACCACCCCCAAACCGATATCCAACAGCTGCGTGCCCTGGTGCGTCAGGCCCGCAAAGACGCGGTGCCTGTGACGAATACCGCCGTCTCGCAAGGCTTGGCGCCCCGCCAAGGCCGCTCTTACCGCGAACTGTTCAAACTGGTGCGCAGTGTGCTGACAGGTGGCCAGAGCGACGAGATCCTCGACGAGGAGGCTGAAGATGAGTGAACCCAACGCAACGATCCCTTTTAACCCGGTCAAGATCGGCATCGTGTCCATCAGCGACCGCGCCAGCACCGGCGTCTACGAAGACAAAGGCCTGCCCGCGCTGCAGGACTGGTTGACCCGTGCGCTTCACAACCCCATCACGTTTGAGCCGCGCCTGATTCCCGACGAAAAAGAGCGCATCAGCGCCACCTTGATCGAACTGGTCGATGCCGGCTGCAGCTTGGTGCTGACCACCGGCGGCACCGGCCCCGCCCTGCGCGATGTCACGCCCGAAGCCACGCTGGCCGTGGCCGACAAGGAAATGCCCGGCTTTGGCGAGCAAATGCGCCAGATCAGCCTGAAATTTGTACCCACGGCGATTCTTTCGCGCCAAGTGGCCGTCATCAGGGGCCAAAGCCTGATCATCAATCTGCCCGGCCAGCCCAAATCAATTGCAGAGACCCTGGAAGGCCTGAAAGACGTCGAGGGCAAACCTGTTGTGCATGGCATTTTTGCGGCCGTGCCCTATTGTGTGGATTTGATTGGCGGGCCCTACATGGAAACGCGCGACGAAGTCTGCAAGGCGTTTCGCCCCAAAACGGCGATCCGCCCAGCCCGATGATCAAGGGCCTCGGCCCGCGGCGCCATCAAACCGGCTTGTTTAGCAAAACCACGGCCCGCGCCTCGATGCTTTGACCCATGCCCACAGGCCCCAGCTTCTCGGCGGTCTTGGCCTTCACATTCACCTGATCGGCCTGCATGCCCAAGGCCTGCGCCACCGAAAGGTTGATCGCGGCCATGTGCGGGGCCAATTTGGGCGCTTGGGCCACGATGGTGCTGTCCACGTTGATCAGTTCCCAACCTTTGGCGCGCACACGGCGCATGGCTTCAGCCAACAACACCGATGAGTCGGCGCCTTTGAACTGAACATCCGTGTCCGGGAAATGCCGCCCAATGTCGCCCAAGCCTGCTGCGCCCAACACCGCATCGGTGATCGCGTGCAACAGCACATCGGCATCCGAGTGGCCCAGCAGTCCCGCTGTGTGGGGAATGTCAACGCCCCCCAAAATCAACTTGCGACCCGGCACCAAGGCGTGCACGTCCCAGCCTTCACCAATGCGGATATTCATGGTCTGTCCCTCAAAACAGCCTCGGCAAAGGCAAAGTCTGCCGGGTAAGTGACTTTCAAATTCATGGCCGAGCCTGGCACCAACTTGGGCGACAGTCCCTGGCGCTCCATGGCGCTGGCCTCGTCTGTGATGCCTTCAAACGCTGTGGCCGCCACCTGTGCGAGCGCTTGGTGCAAAGCGGCAAGCCGAAACATTTGCGGCGTCTGAGCCAGCCATTTGCCTTCTCGCGGCACCGTGGCGTCAACCCGGGGTACATCACCGGGCTTTTGGGTCTTGAGCGTGTCAGGCAAGGGCAAAGCCAGCAGGCCACCCACCGGGTCGTCCCGGCAAGCGTCAATGAGTGCCGCCACCGCCTCGGGCGTGAGCAAACAACGCGCCGCGTCATGCACCAACACCCAGTCTCGTGGATCAACACCCGCAGCCAGCATGGCGCCAAGACCATTAAACACGCTCTGTGCACGGGTGGCTCCGCCGCAGGTCTCGCGTCTGAAATGTGCAGGCCACGAAGCTTGTGGCCATGCAAAGTCATCACCCGGCGACACCACCACCCAACCCTGATCAATCTGCGGCACCTGCGCCAAGGCCTGCACGGTGTGCATGACCATGGGCTGACCGGCCACGATCTGGTATTGCTTGGGCACAGCGGTGCCAGCGCGGCTGCCTGTGCCGGCACAGGGAATCAAGGCGTGAAATCGGGGGGTGTCAGGGGTGTTCGGCATGGCCTTGCATTGTAGGTGGCGAGCAGGGCAAAACGCACCCACAATGGTCCCACGCTCGCGATTGGATGCAAAGGCCAGCGCCGCATGAAACCAACCCCCAACCCGTCATCAAGGACATCGGGTTGCGACAAAAACTTGGCCGTTTGGCCCTTCTACAATTGCAGGATTTGACCATTTGATCACCCCCCTCCTTCACGGCGGGGGGTGTTTTGCTTTTTTCATCGCCCTTGCCCATCGCCACCATGCAACTGCCCAGCCTGATCACCGGCAAACGTTTCACCCTGCCCCGCCCCACCGGATCGGCCGATGCCGTGCTGCTGGCCCAGTTGGCCCAGCGCGAGAAAAAAGCGGGCAAGCTCACAGCCATTGTCACCAGTGACGCCGCCGACGCCCAGCGCCTGATGGACGAGCTGGTGTTTTTTGCACCCGATCTGCGCTGCGTGATGTTCCCTGACTGGGAAACCCTGCCCTACGACACCTTCTCGCCGCACCAAGACTTGATCAGCGAGCGCTTGGCCACGCTCTGGCGCATCAAACAGCGCAACCATGCCGAGAGCGCCGACGTGGTGCTGGTGCCCGCCACCACAGCGTTGTACCGTCTGGCGCCGCCGTCCTTTTTGGCGGGCTACACCTTTGAATTCAAGGTCAAGCAAAAGCTGGACGAAGCCCAACTCAAGGCCCAACTGACTTTGGCGGGCTACTCACACGTCAGTCAAGTGGTCAGCCCCGGCGAATACGCGGTGCGCGGCGGCTTGATCGACCTTTTCCCCATGGGCTCGCTGGTGCCTTACCGAGTGGACCTGTTTGACGACGAGATCGACTCCATCCGCACTTTCGATCCCGACAGCCAGCGCAGCCTGTACCCGGTGCCTGAAGTGCGTTTGCTGCCTGGGCGAGAGTTCCCGATGGACGAGGCTGCCCGTGCGCGATTCCGAAGCCGCTGGCGCGAACTGCTCGAGGGCGACCCGACCAAAAGCCGCATCTACAAAGACATGGGCAACGGCGTGGCCACGGCGGGCATCGAGTACTACCTGCCGCTGTTTTTTGAAGAAACCGCGACGGTGTTTGATTACTTGGGCGCAGGACAAGCGGATGCGGCCACCGTGGTGCTGCACGGCGATCTGGAGCCGGCCTTTCAGCGCTTTTGGCAAGACACCCGCGACCGCTACCGCTTGGTGCAGGGCGATCCTGAGCGGCCCGTGCTGCCGCCAGATGCGCTGTTTTTGAGTGCGGAGCAGTTCTACACCCTGACCAACGGCCACGCCCAACTGGCTTTGCGCACAGGCACCAACGATGTGCCCGACAACACCCTCGCCCAGCCCCTGCCCGAGTTGACGGTGGTGCGCGGCGCCGACGACCCGCTGTCCCGCTTACAAGCCCACATCCGCAGCAGCGCCAGCAGGGTATTGATCCTGGCCGAAAGCGATGGCCGACGCGAGAGTCTGCTCGACTTCGTCCGCTCCAGCGACCTCACGCCACCCGTTTTTGACAGCCTCGAAGATTTTTTGACCAGCGACGAAAAAATCGGCATGGCCACGGCAGCACTGGTCAGCGGTTTCCACTGGTTCGAGCACAACATCGACCTCGTCACCGAAACCGAACTCTTCGCGGCTGGGGCGGTCACCCGCCGCCGTAAGAAACAGGAACAGGTCAGCGACGTTGAAGCGCTGATCAAAGACCTGAGCGAGCTGAACGTGGGCGACCCGGTGGTGCACAGTGCCCACGGCATTGGCCGCTACCGGGGTCTGGTCAACATGGACATGGGCCAGAAAAACGAAGACGGCACGCCCGCCCTGCAAGAGTTTTTGCACCTGGAATACGCCGACAATGCCACGCTCTATGTGCCCGTGAGCCAGCTGCAGCTGATTGGCCGCTACACAGGCGTGAGCGCCGATGAAGCGCCGCTGCACAAACTGGGCTCAGGCCAATGGGAAAAGGCCAAACGCCGAGCCGCCGAGCAGGTGCGAGACGCCGCCGCCGAGTTGCTCAACATTTATGCCCGCCGCGCCGCACGCGAAGGCCATCCTTTCCGCTACAGCCCGCAAGATTACGAGACCTTTGCCAACGACTTTGGCTTTGAAGAAACCGCCGACCAAAAGGCCGCCATCCACTGCGTCATTCAAGACATGATCAGCCCCCGCCCCATGGACCGCCTGGTCTGCGGCGACGTGGGCTTTGGCAAGACCGAGGTCGCGCTGCGCGCCGCCTTTGTGGCCGTCACGGGTGGCAAGCAAGTGGCGATTCTGGCGCCCACCACCCTGCTTGCAGAGCAGCACTACCAAACCCTCAAAGACCGCTTTGCCAAATGGCCCGTCAAAGTGGCCGAGGTCTCGCGCTTTCGTTCGGGCAAAGAAGTCACCGCCGCCCTCAAAGGCATTGCCGACGGCACGGTGGACATCGTGGTCGGCACGCACAAGCTGCTGAGTGAATCCACCAAATTCCACGACCTGGGCCTGCTCATCATCGACGAGGAACACCGCTTTGGCGTGCGCCACAAAGAGGCAATGAAAGCCCTGCGGGCCGAGGTCGATGTGCTCACGCTGACCGCCACCCCCATCCCCCGCACCATGGGCATGGCTTTGGAGGGCCTGCGCGATCTGAGTGTGATTGCGACTGCGCCACAGCGCCGCTTGGCCATCAAAACCTTTGTGCGCAACGAAGGCACGGGCGTGATCCGAGAGGCGGTGCTGCGCGAACTCAAGCGCGGCGGGCAGTGCTACTTTTTGCACAATGAGGTCGAGACCATCGAAAACCGCAAGCAAAAGCTCGAAGAAATCCTGCCCGAAGCCCGCATCGCCGTGGCCCACGGCCAGATGCCGGAGCGCGAGCTGGAGCGCGTGATGCGCGACTTTGTGGCCCAGCGCTACAACATCTTGCTGTGCTCGACCATCATCGAGACCGGCATCGACGTGCCCACGGCCAACACCATCGTGATCTCTCGCGCCG
>JBIKHW010000160.1:0-7458 GCA_044361935.1 Limnohabitans sp.
CAGTTCACCGAAGTACTGCACGATGTTGAAGGTAAAGGAGTCGTAGTTGTCGACCATCAAGAGTTTGATTTTTTTCGCCATGATCACTCCAAGCCTTCTTCGACCAACTCACTGGCCCGGAGCAAGGCACGCGCCTTGTGTTCGGTTTCGCGCCATTCCATCTCGGGCACCGAATCGGCCACCACGCCCGCAGCCGCCTGCACATACAGCGTCTGGTCCTTGATGACGGCGGTGCGGATCGCAATCGCCACATCCATGTCGCCCGCATAACTGATGTAGCCACACGCGCCGCCGTAAATTCCGCGCTTGACGGGTTCGAACTGGTCAATCAACTCCATGGCGTGCACCTTGGGCGCGCCTGTGAGGGTGCCCGCCGGGAAGGTGGCTTTGAGCACGTCCATATTGCTCATGCCTTGGTTGAGCAAGCCCTCGACGTTGCTTACGATGTGCATGACGTGGCTGTAGCGCTCCACCACAAAGGCCTCGGTCACCTTGACCGAGCCAATTAGGGCAATGCGGCCAATGTCATTGCGCGCCAAGTCGATCAGCATCACATGCTCGGCACGCTCTTTGGGGTCGTTGATCAGCTCCTGCTCAGCCGCCTTGTCTTTCTCGGGCGTCGCACCACGGGGGCGTGTGCCCGCCAGCGGTCGAATGATGACTTTGGCGCCTTCTTCAGTTTGCTCCTGCCGCACCAAAATTTCGGGGCTTGCCCCGACGACATGGAAGTCGCCGAAGTTGTAGAAATACATATAGGGGCTGGGGTTGAGCGAGCGCAGCGCACGGTACAAGGACAGCGGACTTTCGGTATAGCGCTTTTTGATGCGCTGCCCCACCTGCACCTGCATGAAATCGCCGCCCGCGATCAGCTCTTTGGCTTTTTCAACCGCAGCGATGTAATCGGCCTTGGCAAAGTCCCGCTCGGCCGGGTAAGACTGGGTGGGTTTAACGACCGGGGCGCTCACCGAATATTTGAGCTGCTCTTTCAGATCGCGCAGGCGCTTTTTCGCGGCCACGTAAGCCTCTGGCGTGGCCGGGTCGGCATAAACAATCAGGTAGAGCTTGCCCGACAGGTTGTCGATCACTGCCAGTTCTTCGCACTGCAGCAGCAAGATGTCGGGTGTACCTAGGGTGTCGGGCGGACAGGATTTTTCGAGTTTTTTCTCGATGTAGCGCACCGCGTCGTAGCCAAAATAACCGGCCAGGCCGCCGCAAAAACGCGGCAAGCCCGGGCGCAAGGCCACTTTGAAACGCTTTTGGTATTGCTCGATGAAGTCGAGCGGGTTGCCCATCGCGGTCTCGATGACCACGCCATCACGCACCACCTCGGTTTTGGCTTCAGCGCCAAAGCCACTGGCGCGCAGCAGGGTGTGCGCAGGCAGACCGATGAAACTGTAGCGGCCAAAACGCTCGCCGCCCTCCACCGATTCGAGCAAGAAGCTGTATTGGCCGTTGTCTTTGGTGTGGGCCAGCTTCAGGTAAAGCGACAAGGGGGTTTCCAGGTCCGCAAAGGCCTCGAGTATGAGGGGAATGCGGTTGTAGCCTTGGCTGGCCAGGCTTTTGAATTCAAGTTCGGTGATCACAGGCTAGAGCCTCCAAAGCGCTCAGCGACCTCGGGCGAGGTGCTTCTCATTCATCCAAGTGCCCGTTCATGGTGCACATGAAATCGGGCGCGGGTGGCGGGCAAGCCGCACAGTCAATGGGGTCAGGCTGGCCGACGCCAGGGCCAGGCTCCCCGGCCTTCCGCGGAGGAATGGCTCGGCAGGCTGGCTGCGCTGATGTGGCTGTGGATGATGAACATGGTCTGTCAAGTGTAGCAAAGCCCGGAGACACGTTTTCACCGGTTCTGTGGGCCTGCTAGGCCTCAGCTCATCGGCTCGTGGCGTTCATGCGCTCTGGCAAGTCGGCCAACGTGTCCAACCAAGCAGCCGCTGGGGTGTCTTGCACGCGCTGACCGTGGTTGTAGCCGTAAGTGACCAGCACCACCGGGCAGCCCGCTGCGTGAGCGGCCTGCGCATCGTTGCTGGAATCCCCCACCATCAAGGTGCGTGCGGCGTGGGTACCCAGCGCCTCACAGGTTTTGATCAAGGGCAAGGGGTCGGGCTTTTTGCGCTCGAAACTGTCCCCGCCAAACACGGGGCCAAAAAAGTGCGCCAGTGACTTTTCTTTCAACAAGGCCTTTGCAAAGCCCAAGGGCTTGTTGGTGAGGCAAGCCATGGGCATGCCCTGCGCGGCCAAAGCCTCCAGTGCGTCCAAAGCGCCCGGGTAGACATCGGCAAACTGCCCATTGATCTTCAGATAGTGGTGCTGGTATCGCTGCCATGCACGGTCAAAAAGAGCGTCCACCGTCAGGGCCTGGCAAGCCTGGCCCACGCCTTTGACTTCGGGCCGGTTAATTTGATGCGCCAGCAAGGTGCGGATCAGGTGCTCGGAGCCTTTGCCAATGGTTTGTGCGATGAGCGCGTCCGACACCGGCGGCAAGTCCAAATCGGCCATGGTGCGGTGCAATGCCACCTGAAAATCACCCAAGGTGTGCACCAAGGTGCCGTCCAGGTCAAAAATGACCGCTTCGATCTGCTTCAAATTCTGCATAGGGACTGACCTCGCTTCAGGACAAAGCGACGCGCATCTGGTCGATCACGGCTTTGTAATCCGGTTTGCCAAAAATGGCGCTGCCCGCCACAAAGGTGTCTGCCCCCGCATCGGCCACACGGCGGATGTTGTCGGCCTTGATGCCCCCGTCCACTTCCAGGCTAATGTCGCGGCCACTGCGCTGGATCCACTGACGCGCCAGCTCCACCTTGCGCAAGGCCGAGTCGATGAAGCTTTGGCCACCAAAGCCCGGGTTCACACTCATGATCAGGATCAGGTCGATCTCGTCAATGGTCCACTCCAGAACGTCCAGGGGTTCGGCCGGGTTGAACACCAGACCGGCCTTGACGCCCTTGGACTTGATGGCCTGGATGCTGCGGTGCACATGTGCGCTGGCACCCGGGTGAAAGCTGATGAGGTCGGCGCCAGCCTCTGCAAAAGAAGCGGCCAGTGCATCGACGGGCGAAATCATCAAGTGCACATCGATCGGTACGGCCACGCCAGCTGCCGTTTTGGCATGCGGCTTGAGCGCTTTGCAAACCATGGGGCCGAAGGTGAGGTTGGGCACGTAATGGTTGTCCATCACGTCAAAGTGGATCCAGTCGACGCCGGCGTCGATGACGCTTTTGACTTCCTCGCCCAAGCGGGCGAAATCAGCCGAGAGGATGGAAGGGGCAATGCGGTAGGTCGTTGTCATCCCTGAATTGTCGCAGTTAACATGTGCGCATGTCCGCCTACACCGTTCAAATTGATGTACTGCCTCACTACGTGGCAGACCAGAGCAATCCACTACAGGATGTGTTCGCATTCGCCTACACCGTCACGGTCACCAACACGGGTCGGGTGCCTGTGCAGTTGATTGCTCGCCATTGGGTGATTCAGGACGAGCGCGGTCACAGCGAGGAAGTTAAGGGTCTGGGCGTGGTCGGTCAGCAACCCTTGTTGCGTCCTGGTGAATCTTTTCAATACACCAGCGGCTGCCGACTGCGTGCAGCCAGTGGCACCATGCACGGCAGCTACTTTTTTGTCGCCGAGGATGGCCACCGATTCGATGCCCCCATTGGCACTTTTGTGCTCGACGCCTCCAGCGCCATCCCCGGTGGTCGCACCTTGCATTGAGTCGGTCCAGAGTTTGACTCTCGGTTAAGCTTTGGCCTATGGGTGAATTTGAACTGATCGAAAGGTTTTTCAAACGGGCTGCACGGCAAGCCGATGTCGGCGTCGGTGACGACTGCGCCATATGGACACCTACGCCCGGACATCAATTGGCCATTTCCGCTGACATGTTGGTTGAAGGCCGTCACTTTCTCTCGACCGTTAACCCCTGTGATTTGGGTCACAAGGCATTGGCGGTCAATTTGAGTGACCTCGCAGCCTGTGGCGCAACACCACGCGTTTTTTTATTGTCCCTGTCCTTGCCTCGGGTGGATGAATATTGGCTATCAGGTTTTTCTGATGGCTTGTTCGCATTGGCGGATGCACAAGGCTGTGAGTTGATCGGTGGCGACACCACCCAGGGCCCTTTGAATGTGTCCATCACGGTGATGGGTGAGGTGCCTGCCCGCCAAGCCATCTTGCGCTCGGGTGCCCAAGCCGGTGACGATGTGTATGTGAGCGGCCATCTGGGCGATGCGCGCCTGGCCTTGGAGGCATTTCGCGGCACGATCAGCTTGCCGCAGTCTGTTTTTGAATTAGCGCGTTCTCGCATGGAGCGCCCCCAGCCGCGCACAGCGCTGGGTGTCTCATTGCGCGGCGTGGCCAGTGCCATGGCCGACATCAGTGATGGCCTCTTGGGTGATCTGGGGCACATTCTCAATGCCAGCTGTGTAGGGGCAGAAATTGACAGCGCCGCGATTCAGAATTTGATGCTGACACGCGATGCATGGGCTTGCCCCCATGACTTGTTGCACCGTTGCGTTTTCTCGGGTGGCGATGATTACGAACTCGTTTTCACCTGTCACCCCGACAATAAACAACGCCTTTTGGCCCTGAGCGAGGCTTGTGGCACCCCGGTCACTCGCATTGGCCGCATCACGGCCGATCCCCGCTTGCTTTTGTTGTCTGAAGATGGGGGCGTTTTGCCCAACACTTTCCGCTCTTTTGACCACTTCGCTTGAAGATGTCTTCAACTTCTGAACTTCCCGCTGTTTCAGTGTCGCATCCCATTCGCCCCACGGCTGCGTTCATGCTGCGGCATCCTGCCCATGCCATTGCTTTGGGCTTTGGCTCCGGTTTATCTCCCAAGGCACCGGGTACAGTGGGCCGCCTCTGGGGGTGGGCCTCTTGGTTGCTCATTCAAAACAGCTTCTCACTCACCACTCAGGCCGCCTTGATCTTGGTTTCGCTCCTCATCGGTTGGTGGGCATGCACCTTGACGGCACACCATATGGGGGTCAGTGATCCTGGTTCAATTGTTTGGGACGAAATCGTCGCCATGTGGTTGATCTTGTTTCTGATCATGCCCGCTGGCTTCTTCACTCAACTCTCGGCCTTTTTGTTGTTCCGGTTTTTTGATGCCGTCAAACCCGGCCCCGTGGCTTGGGCAGACCGTTTGTTCAAAGGTTTTGGCTGGCGTGGTGGCTGGGGCATTTTGTTCGACGATCTGGTCGCTGCCTTGTGCACGCTGATGGTCTTGGCCTTATGGAGGTGGTTCTGATGTCCAACATCACACTTGTCTTGGCAGACAAACTCACTGCCTTGGGTTGGATGATGGCCACAGCCGAGAGCTGTACAGGCGGATTGATTGCCGCGCAGTGCACCGATTTGCCCGGTTCAAGTCGCTGGTTTGATCGTGGTTTGGTCACCTATTCGAACGCTGCCAAAACAGAATTGTTGGGTGTGGATCTGTCATTGATTGCAGCGCATGGCGCTGTCAGTGAAGAGGTTGCCCGAGCCATGGCTTTGGGTGCCGTTTACAGAACACAAGCCCGAGCAGCTGTTTCGGTCTCTGGCATTGCTGGACCCGATGGCGGCAGCGATGCCAAACCGGTGGGCACAGTTTGGTTTGGTTGGTGCATCGCTGGCTTGGTCTATTCTGAGTGCAAGCTTTTTACCGGCACCCGACAAGATGTGCGTCAAGCCAGCTGCGTGCATGCTCTCCAGGGCCTGATTCAACGCTTGCCTGTTCAGACATAACGTGACGCATGGACCATTGATCGAACTGGGGATGTCTTTGATCTGCAGCAGAAACGAAAAAACCCTCCGAAGAGGGTTTTTTTGATGTTCAACCGCAGTTGAAATTTTGGTTGCGGGGGCCGGATTTGAACCAACGACCTTTGGGTTATGAGCCCAACGAGCTACCAGACTGCTCCACCCCGCGGTATCTTTGAATTATACCTTACTCAGCAGCTGTTTCAGCAGGAGTTTCGGCACGATCGACCAATTCAACCAAGGCCATAGGTGCGTTGTCACCCACACGGAAACCCATTTTCAGGATGCGTGTGTAACCACCAGGGCGCGAAGCCGAACGTGGACCCAAGACATTGAACAATTTGGTGACGCTGTCGCGGTCACGCAAACGGTTGAACGCCAAGCGACGGTTCGACAAGTTGTCCACTTTGGCCAAAGTGATCATGGGCTCGATCACGCGGCGCAATTCTTTGGCCTTGGGCACTGTGGTTTTGATAACTTCGTGCTCGATGAGTGAATTCATCATGTTCTGCAGCATCGCAAGGCGGTGCGAGCTGGTGCGATTGAGTTTACGAAGGCCGTGTCCGTGACGCATGGTGCTTTCCTTTCTTTATTAAACAGACAGCCGTATCAGGTACTGCCCGTGCACAACCCGGATCATTTCCGGGAACTTGAGATTAACGCTTTTCCAGACCTGCTGGTGGCCAGGCTTCGAGCTTCATGCCCAAAGTCAAACCACGAGAAGCCAGAACTTCCTTGATTTCGTTGAGCGATTTGCGACCCAGATTAGGGGTCTTGAGCAATTCATTCTCGGTACGCTGGATCAAGTCGCCGATGTAGTAAATGTTTTCTGCTTTGAGGCAGTTGGCCGAACGAACGGTGAGTTCGAGTTCGTCCACTGGGCGCAACAGAATCGGATCGAAACTGCCCGCACCACCGCGCACAGCAGGTGCATCAAAGGCCGACAGCTCGCTGCCTTCCAGTTGTGCAAATACAGCCAGCTGTTCCACCAAAATCTTGGACGATGCACGCACAGCGTCTTCGGCTGTGATGGCACCGTTGGTTTCGATCTCAATGACCAGCTTGTCCAGATCGGTACGCTGCTCGACGCGTGCGCTTTCAACGGTGTAGCTCACACGCTTGACAGGTGAGAAGGAAGCGTCGAGCACGATACGGCCCAAAGCTTTGGTCGGCTCGTCGGCGTAGCGACGCATGCTGCCTGGCACATAACCACGGCCTTTTTCGACCTTGATTTGCATGTCCAGTTTGCCGCCTTGCGACAAATTGGCAATCACGTGCTCAGGATTGATGATCTCGACATCGTGTGGTGTCTGGATGTCAGCCGCGGTGACAGGACCTTCTCCATCCTTGCGCAGGCTGAGCGTGACTTCATCACGGTTGTGCAACTTAAAGACGACACCTTTGAGGTTCAACAGGATGTTCACCACATCTTGCTGAACGCCATCAATGGAGGAGTACTCATGCACGACACCAGCGATGGTGACTTCAGTGGCGGAATAACCGACCATGGAAGACAACAAAACACGGCGCAGGGCGTTACCCAAGGTGTGGCCATAACCACGCTCAAAAGGCTCCAACGTGACTTTGGCACGGTTGGCAGCCAATTGTTCGACCTGGATAGCTTTGGGTTTCAACAGATTGGTTTGCATTCAGACTTCCTCTCAATACCCCCGGTTCGTTACACCGGTAAGGCTGATGAAGCACCCGACCCACAAT
>JBIKHW010000161.1:0-7449 GCA_044361935.1 Limnohabitans sp.
CTTGTCGGGGGCCAGGCCCGCGAGGATCAGGCCCCAGGCCCAGCCCAGCGCTGCGTGGCCGGAAGGGTAAGAGCCGTCTTTGGAGAGGTGTACTTCTTCTTTGGGCGAGCAGGTGGTTTCACCCAGCTCGGCAAAAGGGCGCTTGCGCTGGTAGTGGTCTTTGGCCCTGTAGGTCGCAAAGCCCGCGTCCACCAGGCTGCGGCGCAGCAGCATATTCAGGTGCGGTGTGGCTTCTTGCGAAATCGGCATGTCCAGGGCACACGAGAACACCCCGGCCGCCTCTGGAAACTTCAGGTTAACGTCCTTGAAGGCGTACTCCCAGCGCGGCGTGTTGCGCAAGGCGCGGGTTTGCTGGTGCAGTTGCAGATCTGCCGCCTGACGGGCCGAGCCGGGAGCGGGTGGGGGTGGCACCAGGGCCAAACTGTCGGGCAGTTCCTTGCGGTCGATGTAGCCGTTCAGGTAGCCCGTGCCTTTGCGAAATTCACCCACCACTTCGGGCGAGGTCGGGGGCGCTGCTGTTTTGACCGGGGTGGTTTGGCAGGCGCTGAGCAAGGCGGCAGCGGCCAGAGTGCTCAGTGTCCCAATGCGGGTATTCATGGGGGTGTCTCCTTTTTTGGTTCTGAAGCCCCATGCGGCATGGGGCTTTTAGATTTCAGACCCGGGTACGCTTTTAAAACGTCTCCGCGGCGACTTTTTAAGTGAAAACACCGGGTGGGCATTGTGGGCACAGGCTTTGTGCCCGCGCCTCGGGCGGTGACCTTGAGCGATTCGTCACAATAGCGGGCTATGGCTTTTTTCAAAAATATCCCCTACGAGCTGGTGTTGGGCTGGCGCTACACGCGTGCAGGCCGTGCCACGCGGAGAAACGGTTTCATTTCTTTCATTTCCGGGGTGTCCATGATGGGCATTGGCCTGGGCGTGGCCGCGCTCATCATCGTGCTGAGCGTGATGAATGGTTTCCAAAAAGAGGTGCGTGACCGCATGCTGGGTGTGGTCTCGCACATCGAGGTGTACTCGTCCGATGGCGCGGCCGTGGCCGATTTGCCCGCCTTGTTGGCCCGCCTGAAGGCCAACCCGCAGGTGCTGGGCGCGGCTCCTTTCATCAATGCGCAGGCCTTGCTGGCGCGGGGCGAGGACATGAAGGGCGTGCTGGTGCGCGGCATCGACCCGGCTCTGGAGCCCGAGGTCAGCGATTTGTCGAACGATACGCAAGCCGGGGTGCTGCAGCGCCTGCAGCCGGGCCAGTTCAATTTGGTGCTGGGCCGTGATCTGGCCAACAACCTGTATCTGCAAAGCGGCGACCCGGTGACCCTGGTGTCACCTTCTGGCCAGGTTACGCCCGCAGGCGTGGTGCCTCGCATGAAGCAAATGGGCGTGGTGGGCACCTTCTCATCGGGCCACTACGAATACGACTCGGCGCTGGCGATGATGCACGTCGAGGACGCGGCCCGCATGTTCCGGCTGGAAGGCCCGAGCGGCGTGCGCCTGAAGTTGCGCGACCTGCACCAGGCGCGCGAGGTGGCCCGCGACCTGCAACTGGACTTGGGGCCGCAGTTTTTTGTGCGCGACTGGACGCAGCAAAACAAAACCTGGTTTGCCGCCGTGCAGGTTGAAAAACGCATGATGTTCATCATCCTTACCCTGATCGTGGCGGTGGCCGCTTTCAACTTGGTCAGCACGCTGGTGATGACGGTGACCGACAAACGCGCCGACATCGCGATCTTGCGCACGCTGGGGTCCAGCCCGCGCAGCATCATGGGCATTTTTGTGGTGCAGGGTGCGACGGTGGGCGTGATCGGCACGATGAGCGGCTTGATGTTTGGGCTGCTGGTGGCCTTCAACATCGATGTGATCGTGCCTGCACTCGAATCCCTGTTCAACGCCAGTTTTTTGCCGCGTGACATTTATCTCATTAGCCGCATGCCCAGCGAGCCGCTGGCCAGCGACATCCTGCCTGTGGCCATCATTTCTTTGGTCTTGGCTTTCGTGGCCACGCTCTACCCCAGCTGGCGCGCCAGCCAGGTCAACCCGGCGGAGGCGCTGCGTTATGAATAACATTTCCCTACCCGCAATCCCGGACACTTTGGGTGCCTTGAGCGCAGTGCCCACGGCACATACGAAGGGGGGAGTCTCGCCTGCCCCAGTGCGCCCGCACAAAGGCGATACGGTGCTCCAGGCCCAGGGCCTGACCAAGCGCTTCACCGAAGGGCGCTTGGACGTGACCGTACTGCAAGGCGTGGACCTGACTGTGCACGCTGGAGAGACTCTGGCCATCGTGGGCGCTTCTGGCTCAGGCAAAAGCACCTTGCTGCATTTGCTCGGCGGCCTCGATGCGCCAACGCAAGGCTCGGTGCAGCTCAAGGGCCAGTTGCTGTCGGCCCTGAGTGCGGCCGAGCAAGGCCAGTGGCGCAACCGCTACCTCGGTTTTGTGTACCAGTTCCACCATTTGCTGCCCGAGTTCAGCGCCTTGGACAATGTGGCCATGCCGCTGTGGATTCGCAGGCAAGACCGCGCCGAAGCCGCAGCTGTGTCCTCGGCCTGGCTGCAACGCGTGGGTTTGGGCGAGCGATTGCACCACCGGCCTGCCGAGTTGTCGGGCGGCGAGCGCCAGCGTGTGGCCTTGGCCCGCGCCTTGGTCAACGACCCGGCCTGCGTGCTGGCCGATGAGCCCACGGGCAACCTGGACCGCGAAACCGCAGACGGCGTGTTTGCCATGATGCTGCAACTGGCCCGCGAGCGCGGCACCGCCTTTGTGGTGGTCACGCATGACCAGGCCTTGGCCGCGCGCTGCGACCGGCAATTGCATTTGGTCAAGGGCGTGTTGCAAGCGCCTGTTTGAACGGTTTCACGCGCCATGTGGATCGACACGCACTGCCACCTGGACGCTGCCGAGTTTGACGGTGATCGGGACGCTGTGCGTGAAGCAGCTCGCCAAGCGGGCGTGACGCGCTGCGTGATCCCGGCGGCACAGCGAGCGCACTGGGCCGATGTGGCGCAACTGGCCCAACGGCACGGCGACGCCTATGCCTTGGGTATCCACCCTTTGTATGTACCGCAAGCGGAAGAAGCGGACCTGCTGGCGCTGGACCATGCATTGACCGAGCGGCGTGATGACCCGCGCCTGGTGGCCGTGGGTGAGATCGGGCTGGACTTTTTTGTGCCCGAGCTGTGCACGCCCGACATGCGCGAGCGGCAATGGTTTTTTTACACGGCGCAACTGAAGCTGGCCCAAAAGCATGGCCTGCCGGTCATCCTGCATGTGCGGCGCTCGGCCGACCTCTTGCTCAAAGGCTTGCGCCAGTGCCGCATCACCTCAGGCATTGCACATGCCTTCAACGGCAGCAGCCAACAGGCGCAGGCCTTTGTGGACATGGGCTTTGCGCTGGGCTTTGGCGGCACACTCACCTATGAGCGCTCCTTGCAGCTGCGCCGCCTGGCCTGCGAGCTGCCCTTGAGCGCACTGGTGCTGGAGACCGACGCGCCCGACATCCCGCCGCAGTGGCTCTACCAAACGGCTGAGGAGCGGGCGCTGGGCGCAGCACAGGGGCGCAACAGCCCCGCCGAGCTGCCCCGCATCGCGCAGGTGCTGGCCGGGTTGCGAGGTGTGTCGATGGCCGATCTGGCAGCAGCAAGCACCGCCAATGCTGGCCGCGTGCTGCCCAAGTTGGTCACACAGCACCCTGTCTTTTCGTAGGAGCCCACCCCGTGGGCGATGGTTTGTAAACCAGGCCCCGTGGCCAAATTGAAGACCCCTCCAAAAGCTGTGCACAAGGTCCGACATTTTGGTTAGGCTGCGTCTTCAGGGGGTGATAAAAATGGAGCACAACAAACCACATGCACATCGATTGCGCAAGGGACGCCATTCACAGCCAGGGCAGGTGTACATGATCACGGTGGTCACAGCCGGTCGGCAGCGGTTTTTTGATGATTTTTCAGCAGCCAGGGTGTTGATTGGCCACCTGAAAAAAGAAAATGATTTGCGAAGAGCCAGCACGCTGGCGTATGTGCTCATGCCTGACCAATTACATTGGTTGATGCAGTTGATGTCGGATGCACCGCTGTCGCAGACTGTGCGAGCGGTGAAATCTCTAACCACCCTCCAACTCGGGCACCCGATGTGGCAGCGGGGTTACCACGACCATGCGGTTCGAAACGACGAAGACCTCAAAGCCATGGCGCGGTACATCATTGCCAACCCCATCCGTGCCGGCTTGGTGTCGTCAGTCGCCGATTGCCCCCATTGGGATGCCATGTGGTTGTGAGTGCGATGGGCTTCTTGTGTGTATTCGGGGCGATGGATTTTTCAGGCGTGTGCCACGCCTGATCGCCCACGGGGTGGGCTCCTACAAGAGGCTTGGCCGCTCGCTGCAGGGACGCTCTCCATTTAGCGATGGTTTTTTCTGGGTCGAATCGCCCGTTACGCCAACGCTGCTCTGTACCATCTCGCCCCATGACCCGCAAAAAATCCTCTGCCTCCAGCCTCGAATTGCCCGAAGTCAATTTCTCCGAAGACGGTGAGATCCGTTATCTGCACCTAGGCACCGAGTGGATTCAGGGCTCGATGTTTCTGGATCGGCCTTTCGACATCGAGTTGGAATATGTGCAGCGCATGTTCGGTTGGTTGCTGTTTTTCCCGCACGCCGAAGTCAAGGGCGCACACGCCATGCAGCTGGGTCTGGGCGCGGGCACCATCACTAAGTTTTGCTACAAAAAACTCAAGATGACCTGCACCGCCGTTGAACTGAATCCCGGTGTGCTGCACGCTTGCCGGGGTTGGTTTCGTTTGCCGCCCGATGACGAGCGTCTGCACGTGGTGCTGGCCGATGCGTCGCTGGAAATCCAGAAGGACGAATGGCGCGGCACCGTTGATGCGCTGCAGGTCGATTTGTACGACGAAGAGGCCGCAGCCCCGGTGCTCGACACGCCCGACTTTTACCGCCACTGCCGCGAGCTACTGACGGCGCAAGGCTGCATGACGGTGAATTTGTTTGGCCGCTCGTCGAGTTATGCCGAGAGTGTGGAAAAAATTTGCGCCGCCTTTGGTGAAGATGCGGTCTGGGCCTTCAAGCCAACGCGCGAGGGCAACGCCATCGTGCTGGCGCAGCGCACAGCCAGCCGCCCATCGCGCGATGCGCTGCTGGAAATGGCGACGGCGATTGAAGACAAGTGGGGCCTGCCCGCACCGAAATGGCTCAAGGTCTTCAAGCCCCTGACCAAGTGAGTGCATTGCCCTTAAACACGCACCTTTGTGGCGTGCGCATCAGGGTTAACCATGTCTTCGTCACCCCCGCGACATAGGTGTAACCCACATCCACAAAGATGTCAGTTTCACGGAGAATCTGCACAACTCAAACCAGAGGAGATATCTCGTGAACATCAAGAGTCAGAAAGACTTTTTCGCAGGGCTGTTCTACACCGTAGTGGGTGCAGCCTTTGCCTATGGCGCCACAAACTACAGTTTGGGCACTTCTGCCCGCATGGGTCCAGGCTACTTCCCGCTGCTGCTGGGCGTCTTGCTGGCCATCATCGGGGCCTTTGTCATGTTCAAGGCCCTCACCGTTGAAACCCAAGACGGTGAAAAAATTGGCAAATGGGCCTGGAAGCCTTTGCTCTTCATCATCGCCGGCAACTTGTTGTTCGGTATTTTGCTGGGGGGCTTACCCAGCATGGGCGTGCCGGCCATGGGTTTGATCGTGGCAATTTTTGGAACCACCTTGGTGGTCAGTCTGGCGGGTGACACATACAAAATCAAGGAAGTTCTGATTCTGGCATCCATCTTGTGCGTCGGTTGTTACGGCGCATTTGTGAAGCTGTTGAATTTGCAGTTCCCCGTCTGGCCCACTTTCATCACCGGTTGAGGAGAAAAAATTCATGGAACTGTTTGATAACCTCGCTCTGGGTTTTGGGGTGGCTTTCACCTTTCAAAACCTGATGTACGCGTTCATTGGCTGTTTACTGGGCACTTTGATTGGTGTGTTGCCGGGTGTGGGCCCTGTGGCCACCATCGCCATGCTCTTGCCGGCCACTTACGCACTGCCGCCCATTGCGGCTTTGATCATGTTGGCCGGTATTTATTACGGTGCGCAATATGGTGGCTCGACGACCGCAATTTTGGTCAACTTGCCGGGCGAAGCCTCGTCGGTTGTGACCATGATCGACGGTTACCAAATGGCCCGCAAAGGCCGAGCAGGCCCGGCTTTGGCGGCGGCCGGTTTGGGTTCTTTCTTTGCTGGTTGCGTGGGCACCTTGGTATTGGCCGCTTTTGCTGCGCCGCTCACCGAGGTGGCCTTCAAGTTCGGCCCGGCAGAATACTTTTCGCTAATGGTTCTGGGTTTAATCGGTGCTGTGGTCTTGGCTTCGGGCTCGCTTATCAAGGCGGTGGGCATGATCTTGTTGGGTTTGTTGATGGGACTGATTGGCACCGACGTGAATTCGGGCGTGGCGCGTTTCAGCTTCGACATCCCTGAGTTGACCGATGGTGTCGGCTTCATTGTGATCGCGATGGGTGTGTTCGGTTATGGCGAGATCATCTCCAACCTGTCCAAGCCCGCTGAAGACCGCGAAGTCTTCACGGCCAAAGTGACTGGCTTGATGCCCACTGCCGAAGACTTCAAGCGCATGTTGCCTGCTGTTTTGCGTGGTACGGCTTTGGGTTCTGCTTTGGGCATCTTGCCCGGTGGCGGTGCACTGCTTGCGGCTTTTGCGACTTACACCATCGAGAAGAAAACCAAACTTCAACCCGGCGAAGTGCCATTTGGGCAAGGCAACATCCGTGGTGTGGCTGCGCCTGAGTCGGCCAACAATGCGGCTTCGCAAACCTCGTTCATTCCCTTGCTGACCTTGGGCATTCCGCCCAACGCCGTGATGGCTTTGATGGTGGGCGCGATGACCATCCACAACATCCAGCCTGGCCCTCAGGTCATGACCAGCAACCCCGAGTTGTTCTGGGGCCTGATCGCGTCGATGTGGATCGGCAACGCCATGCTGATCATCTTGAACCTGCCTTTGATCGGCATCTGGATCAAGTTGCTGTCGGTGCCTTACCGTTGGTTGTTCCCGGCCATTGTGTTGTTTTGCGCCATCGGCGTGTACTCGACCAACAACAACACCTGGGACATCTGGATGGTGGCCATGTTCGGTGTGGTGGGGTACACCTTCATCAAACTTGGCATGGAGCCTGCGCCATTGCTGCTGGGCTTCATCCTGGGGCCGATGATGGAAGAAAACCTGCGCCGCGCCATGCTCTTGTCGCGTGGTGACTGGAGCGTGTTTGTCACACGCCCCTTGTCAGCAAGTTTGTTGGCTGTGGCCTTGCTGCTGCTCATCATTGTGGCTTTGCCCTCCATCAAGTCCAAACGCCAAGAGGCTTTTGTGGAAGAGTGACGCGTCTTTGTGTTTGACGGGGCCTGAGTGCCCTCTGCAACGGCCTCTTCGGAGGCCGTTGTTTTT
>JBIKHW010000162.1:0-7418 GCA_044361935.1 Limnohabitans sp.
TGGCGTGCCGCGCAGGCCCATCATCTTCTGGTCCTTGCCCACGGTGAAACCGGTCAAGCCTTTGTCGACCATGAACATCGAGATTTCTTTCTCGCCGGTTTTGGCCGAGACCAAAAAGAAGTCGCTCCACTCGCCATCGCTGATGAAGTGCTTGGTGCCGTTGAGCACCCAGCCCTTGTCGTTTTTCTTGGCATTGGTTTTGATGCCTGCTGCGTCCGAGCCCGCGCCCGATTCGGTGATGGTGATGGCGCAGGTGCGTGTGCCTGCCACGGCGGGTTTGAGCCAGCGCTCGATCTGCTCACCCTTGCAGTGCAGCAGAGGTTCGTACACATTGCCAAAGGCGCGGCGGATCAGGATGTCGGTGGTGTGGCCGAACTGCTCCTCGCACAGGATGCGGTCCATGTTGGACAGGCCGCCACCGCCCAGCTCTGAAGGCATGTTCATGCCGTACAGGCCCAGGGCCTTGGCTTTGTCGTGGATGGCTTGCGCTTTGGCCTTGTCCAAAAAGCCTTGGTTCTCGACCTCGTCTTCGAGGGGCTGCAGTTCTTCGGCGATGAAACGGCGCACCGTTTCGATCATCATTTTTTGTTCGTCGTTGAGTGAAAAGTCCATGGTGAATTCCTTGATGTTTTTCGTTTGTCATGCCGGACTCGATCCGGCATCCAGGTGTTCAACCATGGACCCCGGATCAAGTCCGGGGTGACAGTGGGGCAGTCAGGGGTGACAGTGGGGCAGTCAGGTGTGACCGCATGGTTGTTTGGCTATGGCCTTATGCACTGCTGAACCAGCGTGCCCCAAAAAAGAAAGGCAGGCGGGAGAGTTTTTCAAAACGCGGGCACATCGCTTCAGGCTTCCACAAAGGGACGGCTCTTGGCCAGGCATTCGGCGGCCCAGTCTTGTACCGAGGTGTTCGCTTCGCGGCCCGAGTTCACCACCTCCACGCTCACGGGCAGGTTGGCAGGCAAGGCCTTGAAAATGCCTTGGACATCGATGCTGCCGTCGCCGGGCAAGAGGCGCTCGCAGCGGGCGGTGTGAATCATTTGTTCGGTCGTGAAATGCAATCCGGCCTGGGCATCGCAAATTTGCGCGTAGTGCAGCAACTCACGCGGGATGGCGCGGATGTCGTCGAGTGTGGTGGTGGAGCGGCCCACATGCAGCGCATCGACCAAGATGCCCGCATTGGCCGGGCTGCCTGCGGCTTGCACGATGCGCAGCGCAGCGTTGGCGTCTTTCACCCCTGTCCAGGGCATGAACTCCAAGTCGGCGGTCATGCCAAAAGGCTTCATCACTTCACACAGGCGGGCGTAGTTCTCGGTCAGGCGCGCTTCGTTGGTGTCGTCTCCGGCCACCAATATGGCCTTGACCTTCAGCGCCGCGCCTGCGTCGTACAGTGCATCCCAGGTGTGCGGGTCGAACTGCTCGCCGATGCGGATGATCTCCAGATCGAACACCCCCACGCCCGTGTCGGCTTGTGCCGCCAAGGTTTCGCGCAGGGCCGCAGTCTGGCCCAGCAGGTGCTGCTGCGGCGCGCCTGCGGCGTTTGGCCACAGGCGCAGGCCGACAAAGCTGTAGCCAGTTTGCGCAGCGACACCGATCGCCTCGGCGGGCGAGCAGCGGTGCGAGCTCAGGTATGCGAGGGAGTAGGTGCGGGTCATGGTCTTTATTTCAAAGGCGATACCGCCGTGGGCATGGCGATGGTCGAGACCATGTTCGTGGTCAGGTGCGCGGGGCCGCCCTTGGGTGGCCAGATGCCTTGGGCCACAGCTTCGCCGCGGATTTGGCTGCGGGCGTTCAGGCTGTCATAAGCCCAGATGTTGGTAAAACGCAGCGGGCCGTCGAGAGCCACCATGGCCACCACACAAGGAGAGAGCTTGTCGCGGGCAGGCACGTATTGCTCCCACAGGTCGATGGTGGGCTGCACGCCGCCGGTTTTGATGCCGTAGGTGCGGATCTCGTAGACCGGGCCGGTGATGCCGCTCTCGGCGCTGGGGCGCACCGGCTTCATCCAGGGAAAGCCTTTGTAGCTGTGTTGCTCCAGCGACTGGTAAATCTCGCCGCAGGCGAATGGGCTGGTGCTTAGCTGGGTGCGTTCGCGTTCGGTCTGCAAAGCGTCCAATGTGGCAAAGCCGCGCAGCACGATCATCTGGTTGAGCACGCCGATGTCGGTGAACCAGCAGCCCAGCAGTTCGCCCTGGGCCTCAGGCGCCGTGGCAAAGGCTTGCACCTGGGTGGCGGCTTGGGCTGCAGAGCCAAAGGGCAGGGTCATGGTGGCGAGTTCGTAGTACATGTCGTCTTTCTGATGCGTATGAAGAGGAGCTGTCATGCCGGACTTGGATCTGGCATCCAGTGCGGTGCGGGCATGGACCCCGGATCGAGTCCGGGGTGACATGTCGTTGTCAATCTGAGTGGTGCTGTACAGGTCGCGGCCTGCAGCGTGGTGCGCGGCGATGAAGCCAAAGGTCATGGCCGGACCCAGGGTGATGCCGCCGGCCGGGTAGTGGCCGCCCATCATGCTGCTGAGGTCATTGCCACCGGCGTACAGGCCGGGGATGGCTTGGCCTTGGGCGTCGGTGACTTGCGCATGGTCGTTCACGCGCAAACCGGCAAAGGTCCCCAAGCTGCCCATGACGACTTTGACGGCATAAAACGGGCCGTGTTCGATGGGGCCCATGCAGGGGTTGCGCAAACCGCGCCGGGTGGCGTTGATGGCGTCGCCCTGGATGCGGTTGTAGGGCGTTTCGCCTTTGCCAAAGTCGCGGTCTTTGCCGTCTTGCGCCAGCGCGTTGTAGCGCTGAACCGTGGCTTGCAGGGCTGGGGCATCGATGCCACAGGCCTTGGCCAGTTCAGCCAAGGACTGCCCGCGTTTCAGGTAGCCATTTTTCAGCCAAGGGCCGAGCGGCATGGGAGCGGGTTTGACCGCGCCCAGGCCGTAGTAGCGCAGAAACAAGTGGTCGCAAATCAGCCAAGCCTCGGGCTTGTGACCAGCAGGTATTGCCGCCAGCAGGTCTTGCATGAAGTCGTGGTACGAATTGGCCTCGTTACAAAATCGTTGGCCTTGCGCCGTGACGGCGATCAGGCCAGGTTTGGCGCGCTCGATCAGGTGCGGGAAATGCGCCACGCTGCCGTCCGGGCGGGGCACCAAAGACACGGGGGCCAAGGCCGCCGCTTGCACCAAGTCGCCCGCCACCACGCCACCTGCGGATTCGCCCAAGCGCAGGCCGTCACCCGTGTTCCCCCGGTTGCCAGCCGACCAGTGCTCGCGGCCCGTGGGCGCGTGGGGCAGCAGTTGCTGTTTGCGCTCCGGGTCGTGTGGAAAGCCACCGGTGGCCAGCACCACGCCGCGGCGGGCCTGAATGCTCACTTCACCATCGGGCGTTTTGACCACGGCGCCGGTCACGCGACCTTCGCTTTGCAGCAAACGCACAGCGGGGCTGTTCACGCGAATTTGAACGCTCAAATCCAAGGCAGACTTGGCCAGGCCGCCAATCAAGGCATTGCCATTGACCAGGCGCGTGCCGCGGCGGTGCACCAACAGGTCAAGCCCATGGCGCAGCAGCAGTTGGGCGACGTGCCAGAACGAGGCTGGCTTGTGCAGCGCGTTCAAGAAATGCCGCAGCTCTGCACCCGAGGCGATGCCCATGCCCCACAGCGTGGTCTCGTGCAGCGGGGGCTTGAGGTCGTGCAGGCGATCACCCAGTTGGCGGGCATCAAAAGGCGCTGCGCAAATCGAGCGGCCACCCAGTGCCGCATCGGGCGTGTGCCCGTGAAAGTCTGGAATCGCGTTGCCATCGATGAACTGCAGCGCGGTGTGGCGGCGAAAGAACTCGACCATTCGCGGGCCGTTGTTCAGAAAGGCCAGGGCGCGTGACTCGTCGAACTTTTCGCCCAGTTCGCGGCGCAGGTAAGACAGCGGTTTTTCGATGCGCTCGACCAAGCCCGCCTCGATGGCCAGCGGGTTGCGCGGCACCCACATCCAGCCGCCCGACCAAGCCGTGGTGCCGCCGTATTGCGGGTCTTTTTCGACCACGATGACTTGCAAGCCCAGGTGCGCCGCCGTGACGGCGGCCGACAGCGCGCCCGCGCCAGAACCCACGACCAGCAGGTCGCAGTGTTCGGTCGAAGGCGTTGCTGTGTTCATCGGCTCGCTCACATCACACCGCGTAAATCGGTTTGCGCCCTTCGGTGGGGGTGGCGCTGCCGGTCTCGGCTGTGAGGCTGAAGAAGGGCGATGCGCCACTGGATGCGGCCAGCTGTTGCGCGATGCTCTGCAGCTCGGGTGCGAGCTCGGTCATTTTTTCGGCTGTAAAGCGCACCGTGGGGCCAGCAATCGTCAGCACGCCAAACGCGGGCTGTCCGACAAAGCGCACGGGCGCGGACATGGCCGACAGGCCTGCGGTGTAGGTGTCGGTGGTCAGGCTGTAGCCACGCTCGCGGGTTTGGGCCACGGCCTCCATCACGGCTTGCAAGCTGGTGGGGGCAGCGGGACCGAATTGCTCGGGCTGGCCCAGACCTTGTTTGGCCACCAAGGCCAGGGCCGCGTCATCGCTCAGAGTCGACAGCAAGGCCCAGCCCGAGGACGAGCACGACAAACGTGCATCGCTGCCCATGTCCGGGTCATAGCGCAGGCCTTGACGGGCGCCTTGCGCGCGGGCCACCCAGGTCAACCTTTCGCCGTCGACCACGGACAGGCGCACCAACTCACCTGAGACTTCGGCCAGGCGGTTGAGCAGGGGCTGCGCAATGTCCACGATGCCGCTGTTGCTCAGATAGCTCAGGCCCATAGAGACCAGTTTGGTGGTCAGCAGGTAGTCGCCGTGGCCGCGTGTCTGGCGCACATAGCCCAGGCGCACCAGGTCGGTCAGCAGGCGGTGGGTGCCGCTGCGCGGGATGTCGAGCCGGTCGGCAATGGCCGCCAGCTCCAGACCTTCGCCGTGTTGCGAGAGCAATTCGAGGATGCTCAAAGTCCGTTCGAGAACGCCGCTCATGTGGGATTCCTTGACGCCGAGAAGGCCGGGCAGGTTTGACGTTGACCGCTGCGTGCCGCTTGCAGCAAGGCCAAGGTGGCTTGCAAAGTGCGCCAGCCGTCCAGTGCCGAGCAGATGGGGGTTTCGCGCCGCTCGGCCACCGCGCGAAAGTGCCGCAATTGCTGAACGTACACATCGATCTCGTGCACACGGCTTTGTTCGCGCACCATTTCGCGGTGCCAATGGCGCTCGCCGGGGTAGCGCCACAAGTCCAAATCGGGCAGCGAGAGCGAGCCCTGCGTTCCCGACAAAAAGTGCGACTGCACATTTTGGCGGGGGTATTGGCCTTGCTCGCCGGCACAAAAATCCCAGCACCAAGGCGAGACGGTGGTGTCCGACACCGTCATGACCGCTTGCGTGCCACCCGCAAATTCCAGCAGGGCCGCGCCGGTGTCTTCGACTTCAAAGCCCCGCACCGCGCTGGACAGGCTGCCTTGCACGGCACGCACTTCCCCCAGCAGGTACACCAGCATGTCGATGTCGTGTATCAGGTTGATCAGCACCGGCCCGCCACCGGCTTGGCGGCGCCAGGGCACATCGAAGTAGGCGGCGGGTTTGTAAAAGTTGGCCATCACGTTGGCGCTGAGCACCTGGCCCAGGCGACCGTCGGCAATGATTTGACGGGCCCTTTGCAGGATCGGGTTGTGGCGGCGGTGGTGCCCCACGAGCACCGGCACGCCAGTGTCTTGCTCGATCTGGATCAGTCGTTCGGCGGCGGCCAGCGTGTCGGCCACCGGTTTTTCAATCAGCACCGCCATGCCGCGCGCCATGCAATCGGCGGCCACATCCACATGGGTGGCGTTGGGGGTGGCGATCACCACGCCTTGGGGCCGGGTGGCTTCAAGCAGAGCTTGGTGGTTTTCAAAGGTCGAGACGTTGCGCTCGGCACACCATTGGCGACCGGCCTCGCCCGGCTCGGCCACTCCCACCAGAGTGAACTCGGGTGTTTTTAAGATGCGCTCGATGTGGGTCCGGCCAATCACGCCAGCGCCAATCACGGCCAGAGGGAACTTGTGCATGTGTGTTTTTGTGTGTGCTGTGTTGTGCGACAGTGGCGCAAGTATATTTATTTTTGGAAATAAATTCAATAGTTGAATTTAATTCCGTTTTTATGTATCATCGCGGCCATGAACTCGACCCAGCCTTTGAACCTCGACGGCGCTTCGCGCATCCATTTCATCGTGGGCGACCCGATTGCCCAGGTCAAATCGCCCTCGGGGGTGAGTCAGGCTTTTCAAAGTGAAGGGCTCCATGCGCTTTGCATCCCCGCCCATGTGGCCCCGGCCGATCTGGCGGCCTGGGCAGCCGGTGTCTCGCTGTGCAAAAACGTGGACGGCATCATCGTCACCGTGCCGCACAAGTTCGCCTGCTTTGACCTGTGTGCGACGACTTCGGACCGGGGCGCGTTTTTGAAATCCATCAACACCTTGCGCCGAAACCCTGACGGCAGCTGGCATGGCGACATGTTTGACGGCCTGGGTTATGTGAAAGCCTTGGCGCTCAAGGGCTTTAGCCTGCAGGGCAAAAAGGCGATGCTCGTTGGGGCAGGTGGGGCTGGCTCGGCCATTGCGTATTCGCTGGTCACAGGCGGTGTGCGCGAGTTGGCCATCCATGACGAAGACACGACACGGCGCGATGCGCTGGTGCAGCGCTTGGCCTCGCTCGGCCAGTGCACCGTAGTGGCCGGTAGCAGCGACCCCACAGGTTTTGACATCGCCATTAACGCGACACCGATCGGCATGAAAGAAGGCGATCCGCACCCGATCGATGTGAGTCGTTTCACAGCGGACATGTGGGTGGGGTGTGTGATTACTGCCCCCGTCGTGACACCGATGATTGCCGCTGCGCGGGCTGTGGGTTGCAACACTCTGACCGGTACCGAAATGTTTGCTCAGGTCAAAGACCTGATGGTCGAATTTTTGATGGCGAAATGAGATGCAAGTTCTGAAGAGTGGTCTGGATGGCTTGAAAGACGGCACCGAGTTTGACCTGGTGGTCATCGGTGCGGGCGGTGCGGGTTTGTCGGCGGCGCTGTTTGCTGCTATCGATGGCGCCAAAGTGCTGGTGGTCGAACGTACCGAGTTTGTAGGCGGTACCACCGCCTGGTCCGCCGGCACCACTTGGGTGCCGGGCACGCACCATGCGGCCCAAGTCAACCCGAGCGACAGCCTGGCCGATGTGAAGACTTACCTGAACCATGCCGTGGGGGAACAAGCGCCTGCGGCTTTGCGTGACGCGTTTTTGACGCACGGCGCCGAAGCGGTTGCCAAAATCGAAGCACATTCCTCGGTGAAGTTCCGGCCCTATCCCAAGCACCCGGATTACATCAGCGATTTGCCCGGCTCGACCTTGAATGGCCGCGCTTTGGAACCGGTGCCTTTTGATGGGCGATTG
>JBIKHW010000457.1:0-7412 GCA_044361935.1 Limnohabitans sp.
CACCCGGGCGGTCACATCGCCACCCATTTCGTTCACGGCCACCGCCGCGCCGATGGCCGCAGAACCCGAGCCGCTGATGGTGCCCGCCAAAGAAAAAATATCGCTGTCGTTGTCGGCGCTCACGGTGAACGCGCCACCGTTGCTCGCTTGGGTCACGCTGGTGGCCTGCGCTTTCACGCTGGCCGTGAGCTGGTTGGTGGTAAAGCTGCCATTGACGGCAGCCCCGCTGGATGCCGCCCCCGAAGCCGCCACCGATTTGATCTCGCCGCGCATGTCGGCATCGACCACCACCGCAGGCGCGGCGTTCAGCGTCATGCCCGACAGCGTGGCATGCACATTGCTGCCCACTTGGTTCACGGCAATGGCTGCGCCAAACGCACCCCCACCACTGCCAGCCACATTGCCAGCCAAAGTGCGCACGATGGCCGAGTCATCGGCTTGCACCGTGAGCGACGTGGCCGTGCCATTGAGCGAGCCGCCCGACCAAGTGGCGACGATGTCGTCTTCCAGCAAGTTGGTCGTGTTGGAGCCCGACACCGCCCCACTGCCTCCGCCTGCCACGGCCATGCCCATGGACTCGATCAGCCCCGAGGACAGGGCCAACACCTGCACCGCCCCGCCAGAATTCAAGCTGCTGTTGAGCACCTGGGCTTTGACCAGCTTGCTGCTGTCGGCATTGGTGGTCGTACGGCCCAAAAAGTTGAGCGCAAAGGCCGCGCCGCCCCCAGACGTGCCGCCACCGGCCACGGTGCCTGCAAACGACTGGATGGTGGAACTGTCCAGCGCCTTGACCCGCAAGGACGAAGACGCCGCCGACTGCGTCACGCTGCTCATTTGCGCCAGCACCTGCGAGGTGATGGCGTTGGTGGTGTTGGAGCCCGCCAAGGCCGTGGTGCCCCCACCGGCCATGCCGGCCGCAATCGACCCAATATTGCCCGACGTGGTGGCGTCCACCTGCACCGCACCGGTGGCGCGCAACGTGTAGCTTTGCAGGCTGGCGGTCACATTGCCGCCAATTTCGTTGGTGGACACCGCCACGCCAGCGGCTGATGTTCCGGCGCCGCTGATGGTGCCCGCCAGGGACGCGATGTCGGCATCGTTGTCGGCCAGCACCTTAAAAGCGCCGCCGTTGGTGTTTTGGCTGCCGCCCACCACGATGGCCTGCACATCGGACTCGATCACGTTGCTCGTCACGCTGCCGTTGATGGCCGTGGTGCCCGCGCCGCTGCCCGAAGCGGCCACCGAGCGAATGGAGCCGTCCAGCTTGGCATCGACGGTCACCGCCACCGGCGCCACCAACACCGAGTCTTTCAGGCGTGCCGTGACCTTGAAGTCCGCTGCCCCCTTGCCCATGTGGTTCACCGCCACCGAGCCCCCAATCGCCCCGGTGCCCCCGCCCGAGACGGCACCGGCCAGCGACTCGATGCTGCCCGCCTGCGCGGCATGCACCGTGAGCGTCGTGGCCGCGCCGTTGAGGGTGGTGTTGTCCACGTTGGACAAGGTCGTGCCATTGAGCACGTTGGTGCTCGATGAACCAGCCGCCGCGTAGTCTTTGCCACCGGACAAAGTCACCGACAAGGTCTGGATGCTGGCGTCCGAGTCGGCCAGCACCGACACCGCCGTGCCCGCGTTCACGGTGGACGACAAAATTTGCGCCGAGCGCGTGCTCTCGATGGTGTTGTAGCCCAGCGCCAAAGCCCCCGAATAACCCTTGGAGGCCGACACGCCACCGGCCAGTGAGCGGATGCGGGCACTGCTGGCACCGCTGCCTTCACCGGCTTGCACACGCACCGTGCCCCCAGTGATGGTGGACGTGCCAATGCGCGCTTCGGTCACGTCGGCCGTTTCGTTCACGGTCACCGTGCCCGCAAAACCCACGTTGCCCGTGGACGCTGCGCCCGAGGCGGCCACCGACATCACATCGCTGGTGTTGCTCGCTTGCACCTGCACCGTGCCAGAACCGACATTCACGGTGGTGCCATCAATCGTGGCGGCATTACCGGCCGAACGTGTGCTGATCGACGAGCCCCCCGAGGTGTAGGTGCGGGTGCCGTTTTGTGTGTACGCCACGGCAGCGCCTGCGGCTTTGCCATTGCCTGCGCCCACTGCAAAACTCAGGTTACCGGCCAGGCCAAAGGTGTTGCCTGTGGTTTCCGAATTCACGCTCAACTGGCTGGCCGTGACCGTGCCGCCGGTCACCACGGCTTGGGTGCGCTGCCCGATCAGGTTCACGCTGGCCGAGCCCATGCCCGAAAACTTGCCCTTGGTCGCACCCACGCCCGCAGACACGCCCACAATGTCGGCCCGGCTGATGGCCGACACACTCACGCCCCCGGTGGTGGTGATGCTGCCGTTGAGCTCTGCACCATAAGTTGTCTGGATGTCGTTGTGCACATACGACAGTCCCAGGCTGGACGAGTTGCTGCCCAGCGTCACGCTCAGCGTGCCCGCCACACCCACCACGCTCTCGCCGCCCACTGCGTCTTTGAACTCGCTGGTGTAGCCGTTGCTGGCCGAACTCATCTCGAAGTCAATCACCTCGGACGCCCGGGCTGCACCGAGCAAGTTGTCCAGCGTCGCCGTGGCGCTGGCTGCGGTGCCGCCACCTTGCACGATCATGTCACCCGACAGGTTGACGACCGCACTGTTTTTGACGCCCGCACTCACCGTGCTGCTGACGTGGTTGGTCACAAACGAACCCATGAGTTGCCCGACCGAGGTCGCGTCGCTGCTGGTTTGCACCCCGGCCACCGCGCCCACGCCCACCACTTTTTGCGAAGACAAAGCCAGCACCGACAAGTCGTGGGCCTGCGTGAGCGCCCCACCCGACACCTGCGCCTGCGTGCTGCCCTTGGCGTTGACGATCGAGACCGCCGCACCCACGCCCGCCGAGCCCTTGCCCGTGCTGACTGACAAAGCACCGCCCCCTGCGCCAATGCGGCTGCGGTCATAAGCCACCACGGTCACACCCGTTGCTGTGGGGTTGGCCACATTGCCCGTGACGGTGGAGTTTTCAATCGATGCCAGGGTGTCATCGTTCGTGGTGGTGACCGAGGCCGCCCCCACCACCGACACACTGGTCTTGCTGCCTTTGGACAGGTTGGCCGAAATACCCGTGGCCACGGCCGTGCGCTCGCCGGACTTGATGGCCTGCACGTTCAAGCTGGTGGCGGTGTTGGCCAAGTCGGTCACGCTGCTGTCGACAATGCGCGCGGTGGTGTCGTCGTCTGATTTTTGCAGGGCCACTGCGCCCGCTATGGCGGCGCTGAAGGTGGTGGACGCGTTTTTAGACATGGCCAAAGCCCCGCCACCGGCCACGCTCACTTGTGTCAGGTCGGACAGCGCACGCACCGTCAAACCGAGGGTGCCTGCGCCTTCGGCCTTGATCACGGCGCGGTCGATCAGCGCCAGAGTGTCCAGGTCGGTGGTGTTGGTGACAATCGCACCGGCCCCGGCAATGGCAAAACTCGGCGGTTTGCTCGCGGCCGGTTCACTGGCCGCCGCACTGTCCGAGCCCGAGCCCTTGGCCGGTTCACTGGCCTCGGACACCGGGGCCATGCTGGCATCGCTGCCGTCCAGCTGTGCTTGGGTGTCGGCCGAATCGGTGGCGGTTTTGTCGGCCAGGTTTTCACCGCTGCTCTTGGGGGCTGCGGGTGGTTTTTCGCCCGCTGTGGCCCCGGCCACCGCCATGGCCACAATTTTTCCATCGGTTCGCGCTTCGACGCGCATGGCCCCTGCCACGATGGCCCCCACCGTGCCCTCGGCGGTGTCGGCGCCGCCCGAATCGGCGTCGTTGTCGCCCACATAGGCGCGGGTGTCGCCGGTGATGCTGTTGATGGCCAGGCCAATGCCCACGCCCGAGTTCTCGCTGCGCGAGACCGCACCGGTCATGGCAATCACCCCCAACGAGGCGTTCGCTTCCACCGCCACTTGGGTGACGTTCACAAACGCTTCGCGGCTGATCGAGGCGCGCGTGGTTTCCTTGAGCTTGTTGTAAGACGCAATGCCATTGACCGCCACGCCCGCACCTTGGCCCGAGGTAGGCGAAATCGAGAGCAACCAGTCGTCGGTCTCGGCCGTGGTCTCCAGCCGGAAGGTGTTGATTTCGGCCCGGTCGGCAATGCCCGCAATGGCCGTGTTGTCGCGCGACACCATCGAGAAGGTGCCACCCACCGAGGTGCCCGATGCGCCTGCGGCCGGGGCAGGGCCACCGGCGTGGTGCAAGGTCTGCACATGGTTGGCGGCTTTGACCACCGTCGATCCGTTGAAGCTGCGCGTGAAGTTGATCTCGCCCACATCAGGCCCTTGGGGGGCATCCCGCGTGTCGCTGACAAAGTCGCCCAGCACACCCAAGTCTTTGTCCAGGCTGTAGGTATTGATGGGGATCAGCATTTCCACCAGATCCGAGTCGAACGCGACTTCTTTCACGTCATAAGACCAGGTACCGGCCACCGTGGTGCGCGTGGTCAGTTTGGCCCCCGTGTCCACCCAGGCGCGGGTGTCGTTTTTCATGAAGGTCAAGTTCACGGCTCCGGCCGCTGCCAGGTTGGTGGCCGAAGACGTGGCCCCCACGCGGGTGTTGAAGCCGTCGAGCAAAAAGTCGGTGCCGCCCATGATGTTGGCATAGGCCGAGGAAAAACTGCTCCAGTCCAGTGGCAAACCGTTGGTGTAGAACTCGGGCATGTCGGTGGCCGCATGCACCGCCACATGGTTCGCCGTGATCTGGGCGCCCGAGCCCACTTGGGCGCGGGTGGTCATGTTGTGGTCGGCGTAGTTAAAAGCGGCGGCCAGGCTGACTTTGGTGCCCTGCGAATCCTTGGTGTCCGACGTGGCTTCGGCGGTGGCCACGCTTTGCAATTGGCCCACCAGGGTTTGGGCGTCCACCACCGCATCGCCCCCAGCGGTGACGATGCCCCCCGCGCCCACAGTGGCGCGGGTGGTGTGGTGCGATTCCGACCAAGTCAGGGCACCGGCCAAACGCAAGGCGGGAGGTTTGGACTCGGCTGGGGCACCGCCCGATGCCGTGTCCGTACTGCCCGAGACGTTTTCCGCCATGGCCTTGAAGCTGGCCAACAAACCTGCTTCGGCCGCAGCGCCTGCATCGTCCTTGGAGTACTCCAAAGAAGGGGGCAAACCGGCCAATGCGCTTTCTTCCTCTTCCTCGGACGCGTTAGCCGACGTGGCCGAAATCGCGTTTTTGGCCGAAGCATTCATGGCCATGACGCTGACGTGGCCATCGGCGGTGATCTGACCGTCCATGGTCACGCTGGTGGTGGACTTTTGCAGCGACAGCGCACCCACCACGCCGGCCGTGCCCCCGCCATACACCGTGACCTCGGCGCTGGTGTCGTACTGGCCCGAATGAAAAGCTTGCAGCAGCACATCGCCACCGCTTTCCAGTGTGGCCCCAGCTGCCACATTTACGGTGGTGTTCACTTCGGAAGTGGAACCTGCAAACACAATCGAAGCCACATTGGCTGCGCCGGTCTCTTCGTCTGTGACGCCAGCTGCCGCGCTGGCCATGGACACCGTGGTTTTGGAGGCGGCCACCAATGCGATGTCGCCATCGGCCTGCAAGCTGGCCCCACCTTTGACGTCAACCATGGTGTTGCCCAGCACGCGCGCAAAACCGGCGCTCAGGTTGGCTTTGCCCGAACCTTCGGTGGTGGTTTCCACACTCACCGAGCGGTCGGCCATGGCTGTCAGTGCAATGTTTTCGGTGGCTTTGAGCACCGCCGTGGGCTGCAAGGTCACAATGGCATTGCCTTTGGCTTCGACGTAAGACAGGCTGGCGGCAAATGGCAATTTGCTCAGCGCCAGATTCACGGCTTCTTGCTGAATGGCCCCCGAGGTGCCACCAAACGAGGCTGACGATTCGATCGAGGCTGTCAGCGAGACGTTGCGCCCGGTCAGTGTGCCCGCCACGTCAATGCTGGCGTTGGCCTCGGCCATGCTGATGAAGGTGACCCACTCGCTGGCCTTGCTGGCCGTGAGCGTGATGTCACCTGCCGAGTACGTGGTGCCGCCTTGGTTGATGACCGACGCGTCCAGCGTGGCCCCCGACTGCACCGTGATCGAAGGGGCTTCCAAAGTGATGCTGCCGCTGTTGCCCAAAGAGGGCGTCGTGGGGCTGTTGCCGATGGCGGTGGCCGCAGCGGCCACACCGCTTGAAGAGCCGCCGGCTGCCGTCACCTTGCGGGTGTTCAGCGTCACGCCGGTGTTCACCTTCAGGGTTTTGGTGGCGTCCAGCGACAGGTTGGCCCCGTTGGTGTACACGCTGCCCGAGACCACCAAGTCTTCCGGGTCAATGTAGGCCAGACCGGCTTGGCCCTGGTCGCTGCCCGCGTCCAGGGTCACGCTGTTCAAGTTGATTTGTTTGGCCGCTGACAGTTCAATGAAACCCCCGGCCCCGGTGCCGTCACCCCGAGCGGCCAAAGTGGCCCCGGCCGCGTTGCTGGCGCTGCCATGGGCAAACAAGCTCACTTGCCCGCCCTGGCCCCCACTGCCCAGTGCGGCCGTGGCCGACACCAGCGCTTGTGCCCCCAAATTGATGTCGCCACCGGCCACCACACGCACCCCACCGGCCTGGCTCCAGTGCGAGGCGTCGGCCAAGAGTTTGCCGTTCAGCAGCACATCGCCCGGGGTGGTGATGTCGATCACGCCATCGCGCTCGACCACCGGGTTGAGGCTGCGCAGGTCACCCAAATTGACCGCCGAGCCCGCACGGCGGCCATCGACCACGATGCGGCCCTGAACCGAAACCGCCTGGGCCGCGCCTTGGCCTTGGCCTTGGCCAGCCATGATTTGCACACCATCGCGGGCATGGATGACGCCGTCAATCTGCACTGCACCGGTGCTGGAGCGGTCAAACTGGCCCGACAAGATGCCGGTGACCCGGTTGGCCGACACCCCTGGGCCCGAGGCCAGCATGGCATCCACAAAGGTGGTGGAGGGGGCTGCAAACGTCAAGCGCCCCGTGTCCACGCGCCCGTTAGGGCCCACCGCAAAGCCGTGGCTGTCGATGAACAGCAAATTGCCACCCACGGCACCTGCTGCGCTCCCCAGATGGCTTTGCAGCGTGCCATCGATTTGCACGCGCCCATCGCGCACCACATTGACCAGCCAGTTGGCCCCGGTGGGCACCACCATCTTGACCAGGTCGCCCGTGCCCACCTGAAACAGCGAGAAATGGTTGAACGCATTGCCATCGCGCAAGCTGGCGGTGGTCACGGTTTGGATGCCTGGCTGCGAATTGCCCAACACGGTTTGCGTGGCTGCTGCGCCCTTCAAAGGTGTGATGAGCGTGGCCCCCGAGGTCTGGGCCAGCGCCCAGGGCATGCTGAAACCCAGTGCCACCGCCGCCGCCAATGGCAACTGCCCCACCCGAACCACCCTTCGGCGAAAGCTGCGCT
>JBIKHW010000163.1:0-7293 GCA_044361935.1 Limnohabitans sp.
GACGTGTCCAGGCCGCCCGAGAAGGCGATACCGACTTTTTGCCCTTTGGGCAGGTTTTGCAGGATGGTGCTCATATCGTTTCGTTCGGCCGGTTCAACCGAAGTGGCAGATGTAGTGGTAGGGCTCAGTCACGCGGATCTCGAACTTGGAGTTACCGGGGATGCTGAACTCTTCGCCCGCGCTGGACTTGACCCACTCGGTGCTGCCGTCCAGCTTGTATTCGCAGGAGCCACCCACGCATTCCATGATTTCAGGGGCGCCGGTGTTAAAGGTCAAGGTGGCGGGCAAGATCACGCCCACCGACAGCTTGGTGCCGTCTGCCAAAGTCAGGCCGTGGCTGACGCATTTGCCGTCAAAGTAAACATTGGCTTGGGTGTTGACGGAGACGCCGTCGATGGTTTGGGTGGTCATGGGTGGTGCTTCAAAGGGGCGGGTCATTCCCGCGTCAATGGAAAAGGGCGTCTTCAGACGCCCTTGGTGGCCGGTCAATCCGACATTTTAGGCCAGACGGCCGATCCTCATCAGGGGCCGATGACAAGCGGCCATCAGGGACTTTCAGCGCCAATGGCCGTGGCCGTGTCGGTGGCTGTGAAGGTGGCCATTGCTCCAGCCCCATCCCAAATGGACGTTGGTGTAGACCGGCGGGGGATTGCGGTAAACCGGAGCGGGGACATAAACCACACGGGATTCGGTGATGACGGGGGGCAGCACGGTCGCAGTGGTCACCACCGTGTTCGCGGGTGCGGCCGACTGGGGCATGCCTATGGGCGTGACTTGTAGCTGTATGGTGGGGCCAGGGTCTTGAGGCAGTTGCACGCTGTATTGCTTGCCTGCGTATTCATAAACCACGTTGAAACCACTCAATCGGTTTTCGTAAGTCGTCTGGGTCGTGCAAGTGGTTTGGTTTTGAATCTGATGGCCCGGATTTTCGATCCGGTCACCCAGGATGGCGCCCCCCATGACACCGGCCATGGTGGCCAAGGCGCGGCCCGATCCGCCTCCGATTTGGTTGCCGACCGCCGCACCGGCGATGGCCCCCATTAGGGCCCCGGCACCGGATGTGTTGTTTTGCACGGCCACGGGTGTTTGGGTGCAGATTTGGCGCGGCACGGCGACTTGTTGGTACACCGCCGTGCGGGAGATCACTTGTCCGACTTCCTGGGCCTGTGTCAAACCAGTGGTTGCCAGCAATAGGGTGGTCATCAGGTATTTCATGATCGGTTTCTCTTTTACATCACTATGTATAAGTTTAGCGGTGGAAGAAGGCTTCAAGATGGCTGAAACGTAAAGTTACAGCCATTTTCATGGGCTTAAGGTGGTTTGCTGGAGACTGGTTAATGGCCACCAGAGTGCGCCACCACAGTGCGCCCAAGTGGGCCATCAGCCCCCCCCTTGTGTGATGCTCAGGCAGGCCATTGCTCAGGTGTGAACCCGACGGTGACCCGGCCTGAGGGCCAGGCGATGACCGGCCGTTTGATGGTGCTGGCGTGCGCCAACATGATTTGTTTGGCGCTGGCGCTGTCCGTTACACCCGCTTGCACGGCAACGTCCAGCTTGCGCCAGGTGGTGCCTTTGCGGTTGAGCAGGGTTTCCCAGCCCACTGCGCTCAGCCAGGTGTCCAGTTGCGCCTCGGGCACGCCTTGTTTTTTGAAATCGTGGAATGCCGCGTTCAAACCCTGGTCGGCCAACCAGGTGCGGGCTTTTTTGACGGTGTCGCAATTGGGAATGCCGTAAACAATGGGGTCCATGGGGATTCGATCAAATGGAAAGTGACAAGACTGGGCGACAATCGCCGCCTATGAAGACTCTACAGGAATGGCTCGACTGGTGCGAGCAGTTACACCCCGTGGCCATTGACATGGGGCTGGACCGCGTGAAAACCGTGGCCGAGCGCATGGATCTGCGGTTTGACTGCCCAGTCATCACGGTGGCCGGCACCAACGGCAAAGGCTCAACCTGCGCCATGCTCGAAGCGGTGCTGCTGCAAGCCGGTTACCGCACAGGCGTTTACACCTCGCCGCACCTGGTTCATTTTGAAGAGCGCTGCCGCTTGCACGGTGAGTCGGCTTCGGCCGAAGCGTTTGCCCAGGCGTTTGCCGCCGTCGAAGCGGTCCGGGGCGATGTGAGCCTGACTTATTTCGAGTTCAGCACGCTGGCGATCTTGCACCTGATGGCCCGCGCCAACTTGGATGTGGCGATTTTGGAGGTCGGTTTGGGCGGACGCCTCGACGCGGTGAACATCATCGACGCCGACTGCGCGGTCATCACCAGCATCGACATCGACCACACGGCCATTTTGGGCAAAGACCGCGAGACCATTGGCTTTGAGAAGGCGGGCATCATTCGGGCCGCAAAGCCGGTCATCGTGAGTGACCCGGTGCCACCACAAAGTGTGGTCGACCATGCGGCAGCCGTCGGCGCCGACCTGTGGCTGTTTGGCCGGGACTTCAATTTTTCGGGCGACAAGCAGCAGTGGGCCTGGGCGGGGCGCGATCGCCGTTACAGCGGCATGGCCTACCCGGCCTTGCGCGGGGCCAATCAGCTGATCAACGCTTCTGGTGTGTTGGCGGCGCTCGATGCCCTGCGCCAGCGCATTCCCGTAACGGCCCAGGCCGTGCGCAACGGCTTGGCCATGGTGGAGCTGCCCGGGCGCTTCCAGATCGTGCCGGGCCAGCCGGTTTTGGTGATGGACGTTGCACACAACCCGCATTCGGTGGCGGCGCTGGCGGCCAACCTGGACGCTATGGGTTTTTACCCGACCACCCACGCGGTGCTGGGGGTCATGGCTGACAAGGATCTCTTGCCCATGTTGCAAAAGGTCAACCCGATGGTAGATAAGTGGTATTTCACTGACTTGCCCTTGCCCCGGGCTGCCAAAGCGGTCGATTTGCAGCAGACCTGGCAAGTGCAAAACACCCGCACCGACACCGCGTCGAGCGTGCATGCCGACCCCATGCAGGCCCTGCAAGCGGCCATCGACGCGGCAGACCCGGCTGATAGAATCGTCGTCTTTGGCTCCTTCTATACCGTGGGCGGTGTTTTGAAAGACGGCATCCCGCGTCTGCAAGCCAAACACCTCAGCCCCTGAGCACCTGCCATGGCGTTTTTCAAGTTCCGTTTTCCGGGTCAAGTGGCCACGTCTCCAGCCTCGGCCGAAACGGTCGCGCCCGGATCGGGCGAGAGCATCGAGCTGGTGCGCCGACGCGCTCGACACCGCCTGATGGGTGCCGTGGTGTTGGTCTTGCTGGCTGTTGTCGGTTTCCCTTTGATGTTTGACACGCAACCGCGCCCAGTGGCGGTGGACACCCCGATCCTGATCCCGGACCGTCCCAGCAGTGCCCCTTTGAAAGTGACGCCGGCCTTGCCCTCGGAAGCCAGCCCTGCCAAACCCTTGTTGCCCGATGCCAAACCTTTGCCCGCTAAAGAGGGCTTGGATGCGACAGAGGAAGTAGTTCAAGCCGCCAAGCCTGTGCCCACGGATGAGCCCAAGCCGGTGCCTGAGACTGCGCCTAAGCCGTCAGAGCCTGCGTACAAGCCGCCTGTGGTCAAGGCCGAGGTCAAGCCCGCACCCAGCAATACTGACAAGACCGAGCCCGTGGCCAAGCCCCAAGACGATGGCAACAAAGCCCGGGCCTTGCTCGAAGGCAAGCCTACCGCAGCCAAAGCTGAGCGGCATGTGGTGCAGGTCGGTGCCTTCAGCGATCCGGCCAAAGTGCGCGAGGTGCGCCGCAAGTTGGAACAAGCGGGGATGATCACCTTCACACAAGTGGTGGACACCCCTGACGGCAAATCCACAACGCGGGTTCGGGTGGGGCCTTTCACCAGCCGCGAAGAGGCCGATAAAGCCGCTGCCAAGGTTCGTAAACTCGATTTGCCAGCGGCCGTGTTGAGGATTTGACATGGCCCTTGCCTTGACCGACTGGATTTTGTTGGCGCTGCTGCTGGCCTCCATGTTGGTGGGCTTGTGGCGCGGCCTGGTTTATGAGGTCTTGTCACTGGCGGGTTGGCTGGCGGCCTTCATCTTGGCGCAGTGGTTGGCCGCCGATGCCGTGGCCTTTTTGCCCTTTCTCAAAGAAGCGGCTGCACAGGTGCAGTACGCGGTGGCTTTTGCCTTGGTGTTTGTCATCGCCTTGTTTGCGGCCGGATTGTTGTCCTGGTTGGTCAAAAAACTGGTGGAAACGGTGGGGTTGCGACCAGCCGATCGTGCACTCGGTGGCATCTTTGGTTTGGCGCGTGGCGTGGTGCTTTTGTTGGCCTTGACGGTGGTTTTGCAACTCTTGGGCTTGTCGCAAGAGGATTGGTGGCGCCAGGCGGTGGGTCCGGCTTGGCTGGACCTGACGCTCAAGGGCCTCAAGCCTTTGTTGCCACAAGCGCTTGTCGATTTTTTGCCTTGAGCATATTCGGACGCCTCGATTTTTTGAACGGATAAAAGTATGTGTGGAATTGTCGGCGTTGTCAGCAGCGCACCGGTCAATCAATTGATTTACGACGCCTTGCTGCTCCTGCAGCACCGCGGTCAGGACGCTGCGGGCATCGTCACCCAACTGGACCGCAAGTTTTTCATGCACAAGGCCAAAGGCATGGTGCGTGATGTGTTTCGCACCCGCAACATGCGCAGCCTGCCCGGCAATTGCGGCCTGGGTCAGGTGCGTTACCCCACCGCGGGCAATGCCTTCAGCGAAGAAGAAGCACAACCTTTTTATGTGAATGCCCCCTTTGGCTTGGTGTTGGTGCACAACGGCAACTTGACCAATGCGCATGCCCTCAAGGCCGAGTTGTTTTCCAACGACCACCGCCACATCAACACCGAGAGCGACTCCGAAGTTCTGCTGAACGTGCTGGCTCACGAGTTGGAAAAAACCACCCGCGGTTTGCCTCTCAAGCCCATGGACGTGTTCGAGGCGGTACGGGGTGTGAACCGTCGCATCAAAGGGTCTTATGCCGTGATCGCCTTGATCGCAGGCCATGGCTTGCTGGCCTTTCGTGACCCGCATGGCATTCGCCCCTTGTGTTTGGGCCGCAGCGATGACGGCACCATCATGTTGGCCAGCGAATCGGTGGCGCTCGACGGCACAGGGCACCAGTTCGAGCGCGATGTGGCGCCTGGTGAGGCCATTTTTGTGGACCTCGAAGGGCAGATGCACAGCCAGGCCTGCAGCGACAAGGCCCAGCTCAGCCCCTGCATTTTTGAATACGTGTACCTAGCCCGCCCCGACTCCACCATGGACGGCATTTCGGTGTACCAGGCCCGCTTGAACTTGGGCGAAACTTTGGCCAAACGTGTCATCTCGACCGTGCCGCCCAATGACATCGATGTGGTGATTCCCATCCCAGAGTCCAGCCGCCCCAGCGCCACGCAATTGGCGCATTTGCTGGGCATTCCCTACCGCGAAGGTTTTGTGAAAAACCGCTACGTGGGTCGCACCTTCATCATGCCTGGCCAGGCGGTGCGTAAAAAGTCGGTGCGCCAAAAACTCAACACCATCGTGAGCGAGTTCAAGGGCCGCAATGTGCTGTTGGTGGACGACTCCATTGTGCGTGGCACCACCAGCCGAGAGATCGTGCAAATGGCGCGAGACGCTGGTGCCCGCAAGGTTTACATGGCCAGCGCTGCACCGCCCGTGCGTTACCCCAATGTGTACGGCATCGACATGCCCACCAAGGAAGAGCTGGTGGCGCACGGCCGCAGCATCGACGAGATCCGCGAGATCATCGGCTGTGATGCGCTGATCTACCAAGATGTGGATGCCATGAAAACCGCCGTGGCCCAAGCGCGTGTGAACGCAGCAGGGGTGCTGTCAGACTTCGATGCCTCTTGTTTTGATGGCGTTTACGTGACCGGCGATATTTCGGCCGATGACATCAACCGTTTGAACCAAACCCGTCCTCAAACAGAAGAGGGCGATGACGACAACTCGCGTTTGGCTTTGCCCAACGCCAGCGTGTGAGACCGCAGCATGACAGAACCCAACCGATTTGACGACCTGCACATCGAAACTTTGGCCGTGCGTGCCGCAGTCGAGCGCAGCCAATTTGGCGAAAACTCCGAAGCCCTTTACCTGACCAGCGGCTACGTGCAGCCCACGGCCGCCGCAGCCGCTGCCCGATTTGCGGGCGATGAGGAAGGCTACACCTATGGCCGCTACGGCAACCCCACCGTGGCCAGCATGGAAATGCGTCTGGCCGCACTCGAAGGCACCGAAGCGGCCATGGGCACAGCCTCGGGCATGTCGGCCATCTTGATGATGTGCTTGGGGCTGCTCAAAGCGGGCGACCATGTGCTGTGCTCGCGCTCCATGTTTGGCTCGACCATCAAGTTGATCGGCTCGGACCTGGCCAAATTCGGCGTGGAGTCCAGCTTTGTTTCGCAGACCGACTTGAAGGAATGGCAAGCAGCCATCCGCCCTAACACCCGGCTGTTTTTTGCCGAAACACCCACCAACCCTCTGACCGAGGTGTGCGACATCCAGGCCCTGGCCGACATGGCGCACAACGCAGGCGCTTTGTTTGCCGTGGACAACTGTTTTGCCACGCCTGCCCTGCAACGCCCTGTGGCCATGGGGGCCGACATCATCATGCATTCGGGCACCAAATACCTCGATGGCCAAGGCCGTGTGATGGCAGGCGCCTTGTGTGCTTCTCAGCAAATGATTACCGAGAAATTCTTGCCCGTGCTCAAAAGCGGCGGCATGACATTGGCCCCCTTCAATGCTTGGGTGGTGCTCAAAGGCCTGGAAACCCTGGACCTGCGCATGCGTGCACAAACCGCCCGCGCCCAAATCCTGGCCGAATGGCTGGAAAAGCACCCTTCGGTGGCACGCGTTCACTATCCCGGCCTTGCCAGTCACCTGCAGCACGATCTGGCCATGCGCCAGATGTCTGGCTTGGGCGGCGCGGTGTTGTCGTTTGAGGTGAAAGCCGATGGCCCCGAGCAATCCCGCGCACGCGCATTCCATGTGCTCGACTCGATGCAAATGCTGTCCTTGTCCACCAATCTGGGGGATACCAAAACCCTGGTGGCCCACCCGGCCAGCACCTCACACGGCCGCCTGACCGAAGCCCAGCGGCAGGCTGCGGGCATTGGCCAGGGCCTGATCCGCGTGGCCGTTGGCCTGGAATACCCACAAGACATCCAAAAAGACCTCTCCCGTGGTCTCGATACCCTCTGATATGACGACACCCTCACGCACCCGCACCCGTTTTGCCCCATCGCCCACCGGCTTCATTCACCTGGGCAACATCCGCTCGGCTTTGTACCCTTGGGCCTTTGCCCGCGCCACGGGCGGCGACTTC
>JBIKHW010000164.1:0-7283 GCA_044361935.1 Limnohabitans sp.
CGCAAAACATCGTCTGGGTCACACCCGAAGGCGGTGGCGGGCCTAACTACACAGGCATGTGATGCACCCGAAAGAGGCCCACAAGGCCTCTTTTTTCATGGGAAGTTGAATTTTTTTCAATTGGCGTCCCCAAGGCATCATCACCCCCGCGAAAACCCTAGGGAAAATGCGGTCGCCAAACACCATAATCGGATTTGTATGACAAGTTGATTCCCACCTTGTTGTCTTCCACTGAATCATGAGGAGCTTTTGAATGAAACTGAGCAAATTGATGTTGGGCCTGTCCTTGGCCATCGGTATCGTGGCCACGGCCTCTGCACAAGTCACCATGCGCAACAGCATCTCTGTGGGCCAAAACTCCCACCAAGGTGAGGCCATCGACACGCTGGCCAAAGAAGTTGAAAAGCGCACCAATGGGCGCATCAAGATCCAAAACTTCTACTCGGGCTCTTTGGGCGGCGAGCGTGAATCTATTGAATCCGTGCAGCTGGGCACCCAGGAATTGGCCACCACATCGACCGGACCTGTGCCCAACTTTGTGCCGGAGTCGCGCATTCTGGACGTTCCTTTCTTGTTCCGTGACAAAGCACACGCCCGCGCTGTGCTGGATGGCCCTATTGGCCAGGAACTGCTGACCAAGTTCGACTCCAAGGGCTTTAAGGCCTTGGCTTGGGGTGAAAACGGCGTGCGCCACATGACCAACAGCAAGCGCCCTGTGAATGCACCTGATGACCTCAAAGGCCTCAAGATGCGCACCATGGAAAACCCAGTGCACGTCGCCGCGTACAAGAGCTTGGGCATTGTGACCACACCCATGGCCTTCCCCGAAGTGTTCACCGCGTTGCAACAAGGCACCGTGGACGGTCAAGAGAACCCTCTGTCTGTGATCATGGCAGCCAACTTTGACCAAGTGCAAAAGCACCTGACACTGACAGGCCACGTCTATTCTCCAGTGGTGATTTTGATGAACAAGGGTTCGTTCGACAAACTCAGCGCCGCTGACAAGCAGATCTTCCTCGACTCGGCCAAAGAAGCCGTCAAGGTCAACCGCGCACGTGTGGACAAGGACGATGCCAATGGTGTGGCCGAGTTGCGCAAGAAAGGCATGACCATCATCGAGAATGTGGACAAATCCAAGTTCTTGGCAACCATGGGCCCGGCCATGGCCGAGTTTGAGAAGCAGTTCGGCAAAGCCAACCTGGACCGCATCCGCAATTACAAGTGATCTGAGCTTGTTTTGGACGCCCGACCGGCTTTGGCTGGCGGGCGTTTTTCAATTTGGCCGAGAAACGCCCCATGAAACAATTATTTTTACGCTTTGAGGCACGGACCACCGCCCTCTCGATGATGGTCGCCTGCGCGATGATGGCATTGGCCTCGGCTTTTGCCATTCACCAAATTGTGACACGCTTCATCCTCGAGTCTCCGGCGGAGTGGACCGAAGTCTTGATCCGCTTCAGCTTGATCTGGATGGTCTTTCTCGGCATTCCCACCGCTTTTCGCACCGGCTCCATGGTCAGCGTGGATTTGTTGTACCGCTTGAGTGGCCATCGCATGCGGAGATTTTTGGATGCCGTGGTGGCCATCTCGGCCCTGGTGCTGTGCGGCATCATTTTGTGGTGGGGCTGGGACTACGCCAACCGGGGCAGTGTGCAGTCCATGATTGGCTTGGAAGGTGTCTCGATGTTCTGGGCTTATTTGGCTTTGCCCGTGGGCGCTGTGTTCAGCATCATCGGCATCATTGGTTTTTGGCTGGATCCCCAGCGTATGGAATTGGAGAACGCTCAATGAGTTCAGCCATGCTTTTGACGATGCTGCTGTGCTTTGCACTGACTGTGTCTGTGGCCGTTTCGATTGGTTTGTCGGCGATTGTCGGCATCCAAATCGCCAACGCCAACATGCTCATTTCCGTCAAGGAAATGTTCAACTCGATCAACAAGTTCCCACTGGCCGCCATCCCGTTTTTTATTTTGGCGGGTAACCTGATGGAGACCGGGGGCATCTCGCGCCGCCTGGTCGAATTTGCCAAGAGCATTGTGGGTGGTGTGCAGGGGGGCTTGCCCATGACCTGCGTGCTGACTTGCATGATTTTTGCAGCCGTTTCGGGCTCTTCGGTGGCCACCACCTTCGCTGTGGGCGCCATCTTGATTCCGGCCCTGATCAAACACGGTTACCCCAAACCTTGGGCCACCGCTTTGCAAGCCACCTCGGCAGAGTTGGGTGTGATCATTCCCCCCTCCATTCCCATGATCTTGTTTGGCGTCAGTGCCGAAGTCTCGATTGGTGAATTGTTTGTCGCAGGTGTCGGTCCTGGACTGCTCATTGGCGGTGCACTGATGGTCTTTGTCTGGCTGTATTCGAAATACATGGGCTGGGGCAAAAACGACGGCGATGGCCGCTTGAGCTTTGGCAAAGCCACATGGCAAGCAAGCTGGGCTTTGCTCATGCCGGTGATTGTTTTGGGCGGTATTTATGGCGGCGTCTTCACACCCACCGAAGCTGCGGCTGTGGCAGTTCTTTACTCGTTCATTGTGGGCACCGTGATCTACCGCGAAATCGGCTTCAAGGACATGTTCAACATCCTGCGCAAATCCGTGATTTCGAGCGCGGTGATCATGTTCATCATCGCCAATGCCGGTTTGTTTGCATTCATGATCACCCGTGCCGGTGTCCCAGCCGCCATTGGCGCCTGGCTGCAAGAGGTGTTGCAGTCGCCCATGTATTTCTTGCTGGGCATCAATGCAGCCTTGTTCATCATCGGCATGTTCATCGAAACCAGCGCGGCCATCATCGTGCTGGCCCCGATCCTGGTGCCGGTGGCGATGCACTTTGGCATCGACCCGATCCACTTTGGCATGGTGATGATCGTCAACCTGGCTTTAGGCATGATCACCCCCCCATTTGGGGTCAACCTGTTTGCCGCATGTACGGTGGCCCGAATATCGCTGGATAGGATCATCAAAGACCTGATTCCCTTCATCGGTGTGATCCTAGCCTGCTTGATGCTGATCAGCTACGTGCCTGAAATATCGCTGACCTTGCGCGACTGGATTTACAACAAATAAAGCTAGAATCAAACCATGTCAGGAGAGCGTCTGACTTGTCTTCCCTTGTGAAACAAGTCAGGCCGCCGAAGGCGCAGGGGGTTGGATAAACCGCTGAACGCTCAGGCAAAAGGACTGACAAAACGCTTTATCAAAGGCGTTACCTCACTGGAGAGAGGTGTCGGGCGATCGAGTCACGGCATCCACCGAAGGAGCAACCCGCAGAGTGTTTGGTTTAGCCGCCGAACGATCCCGGCGAATCTCTCAGGTAAAGCGGACAGCGAGGGCAAGCCACAGCGTGTGCTGTGGTTTTCCATTGCCCTTGGAGTTTTTGTGACCGCTGCTGCCGACTTGCTCACCACCCCTTTGAATACTTTGCACACCGAATTGGGCGCCCGCATGGTGCCTTTTGCCGGTTACAGCATGCCCGTGCAATACCCGGCTGGCCTCGTGGCCGAGCACCACCACACCCGCACTGCCGCTGGCCTCTTCGATGTCTCGCACATGGGCCAGTTGTGCCTGCGCGGCCCCGATGCCGCAGCCGCCTTTGAAAGCTTGATGCCGGTGGACGTGGTGGGCCTGGGCGTGAACAAACAGCGCTACGGTCTGCTGCTGAACGACGAAGGCGGCATCATCGACGACCTGATGTTCGTGAACCGCGATGTGGCCAACGGTGGCGACATTTTTGTGATCGTCAACGGTGCTTGCAAACACGGTGACCTGGCACACATCCAGCAGCGCATCGGCAGCCGCTGCACGATTGAGCCGCAATTTGACCGCGCCTTGCTGGCCCTGCAAGGCCCGCAAGCGGTGACCGCTTTGCAACGCCTTTTACCCGGTGTCGAAAAACTCGTGTTCATGACCGGTGCAGCTTTTGAGGTGGACGGTGCTGACCTGTATGTGACCCGCAGCGGCTACACCGGCGAAGACGGTTTTGAAATCTCCCTGCCCGCCCACGCCGCCGAGGCCTTAGCCCGCCGCCTGCTGGCACAGCCCGAAGTCAAGCCTGTGGGCTTGGGCGCCCGCAACTCGCTGCGTCTGGAAGCTGGGCTGTGCCTGTACGGCAACGACATCGACACCACCACCACCCCGGTCGAAGCGAATTTGAATTGGGCCATGCAAAAGGTGCGCCGCACAGGCGGTGCGCGTGCGGGCGGTTTTCCGGGTGCCGACAAGATCCTTTCACAGCTCGACGGAACATCTCCGGCCAAACGCTTGCGCGTGGGCCTGGTGGGCCTGGAACGCGTGCCGGTGCGCGAGCATGTCGAGTTGCACAACGACGCAGGCCAAAAAGTGGGCGAAGTCACCAGCGGCCTGCTGGCACCCACCGCCGACCAGCCCGTGGCGCTGGCCTATGTGCAGGCAGAATATGCAGCGTCGGGCACACGTCTGAACGCCATGGTGCGCGGCAAAGCCGTGCCCATGCAAATCAGCCCCCTGCCCTTCGTGCCCAACCGCTATTTCCGCGGTTGAAATTAATCGGGGTCAGATCCCAATTAAATCCACGCATTCACACAAGCCAAACAATGGGGATCTGACCCCGATTGAATGAACCGAACACACACCAGGAGCCCCCTCATGATCAAGTACACCGAAGACCACGAATGGTTGCAAATTGATGGCGACACCGCCGTCGTTGGCATCACACACCACGCGCAAGACGCATTGGGCGATGTGGTGTTTGTGGACCTGCCCGAAGTGGGCAAGTCTTTCGCCGCCAAAGAAGTCGCTGGCGTCGTCGAATCGGTCAAAGCCGCTGCCGACGTTTACATGCCCGTGGACGGCGAAGTCACCGAGGTGAACGAAGAACTGCGCGGCGACCCCTCGCTGGCCAACACCGACCCGCTGGGCAAAGGCTGGTTCTTCAAAGTCAAGTTGTCCAACCCAGCGCAAGTCGACGCGCTGCTGGACGAGATGGCCTACAAGCAGTTCTCTGCAAGCTGAATGAACTGTTGACTGTTTTGTCACCCCGGACTTGATCCGGGGTCCATCTTCGCAAGTGCACCACCGCACACATTTGAAGACATGGATGCCCGATCAAGTCGGGCATGACAAAACCACAAAACACTTCTCAACCTTACAGAGCCTTGGGTAAGTGGCATAGCGTGCCACTTGCCAAATGTTTTAACCGGAGCAACGCATGCTGATGTCCACCCTCAAGCCCTTGGGCGAACTCGAAAACCCATCCGAATTCATCGCCCGCCACATTGGCATCAGCGCTGCCGACGAACAGCACATGCTCAGCGTGATCGGCGAGGCCTCGCGCCGCGCCCTGATTGAGTCCATCGTGCCGCGCAGCATCGCCCGCGCCCAGGCCATGGACTTGCCAGCCCCGGTGACCGAAGCTGCAGCGCTGGCCGAGCTCAAAAGCATGGCGCAGCAAAACCAGTTGCTCAAGAGTTTCATCGGCCAGGGCTATTACGGCACGCACACGCCGGGTGTGATCCTGCGCAACATCCTGGAAAACCCCGCTTGGTACACCGCCTACACGCCCTACCAAGCCGAGATTTCTCAAGGCCGCATGGAAGCGCTGGTCAACTTCCAGACCATGGTGACCGACCTCACGGCCATGGACATCGCCAACGCCTCCATGCTCGACGAGGCCACAGCCGCCGCCGAAGCCATGACCTTGGCGATGCGCACCGTCAAAAGCAAAAGCAAAGTCTTCGTGGTCTCACGCGCCTGCCATCCGCAAACCATCGAAGTGATCCAGACACGCGCCCAACCCTTGGGCATCGAAGTGCTGGTGCCGCAGAGCGCCGACGCCTTCACCGCTGCGATGAACGCTGAGCACTTTGCCGCGCTGGTGCAGTACCCCTGCAGCACCGGGCTGGTGGAAGACCTCAGCGGCTACGCCGCACAAAGCCACGCCCAGTCCGCCGCATTCATCGTGGCCGCCGACCTGCTGGCCCTCACCCTGCTCAAGCCTCCGGGCGAGATGGGTGCCGACATCGTGGTGGGCACCACACAACGCTTGGGCATGCCCATGGGCGCAGGCGGCCCACATGCCGCCTTCATGGCCTGCCGCGATGCCTACAAACGCTCCCTGCCCGGCCGCTTGGTGGGCGTGAGTGTGGACGTGCATGGCAAACCCGCTTACCGCCTGGCGCTGCAGACCCGCGAGCAACACATCCGCCGCGAAAAAGCCACGAGCAACATCTGCACCGCGCAGGTGCTGCCCGCCGTGGTCGCCAGCATGTACGCCGTGTACCACGGCCCCGAGGGCTTGAAGCGCATCGCCCGCCGCGTGGCCACTTACACCGCGATTTTTGCGCAAGGCCTGCAGACCTTGGGCTTCAAGCTGCGCAAAGAAACCGCCTTTGACACCGTGTGGATCGCCATCGGCGAGTCCTCGGCCCCGCTCATCGAACGCGCTCGGCAAGCGGGCATGAACCTGCGCAAGGCTTGCGACAAGAGCGTGTCCATCTCGCTGGACGAAACTACCACACGCGAGGACATCCTCGCCCTGTGGCAAGTGTTCGCCGCCGAATCGGCCACCCCAGGCCAGGCGCTGCCCAACTTCGATGCATTTGAAAAAGGCGTCGAGCCCCTGATCCCGACCGAGCTGCGCCGCACCAGCGCTTTCTTGACGCACCCCGTCTTCAACCGTTACCACTCCGAGACCGGCATGCTGCGCTACATCCGCCAGCTGTCCGACAAAGACCTGGCGCTCGACCGCAGCATGATCCCGCTGGGCAGTTGCACCATGAAGCTCAACGCCACCAGCGAGATGATCCCCATCACCTGGCCCGAGTTTGCAGGCGTCCACCCCTTTGCCCCAGCTGAGCAGCTCAAGGGCTATGCCCAGCTGGACCAGCAGCTGCGCGACTGGCTGTGCCAAGCCACCGGCTACAAAGGCATCAGCTTGCAGCCCAACGCGGGCAGCCAAGGCGAATATGCCGGTCTCTTGGTCATCCAGGCCTACCACCGCGCCCAAGGCCAGGGCCACCGCAACATCTGCCTGATCCCGTCCAGCGCCCACGGCACCAACCCCGCCAGCGCCCAGATGGTCGGCATGACCGTTGTCGTGACCCAGTGCGACACCAACGGCAACGTGGACATGGCCGACCTGCAGGCCAAGTGCGAGCAGCACAGTGCGAATCTGGCCGCTGTGATGATCACCTACCCCAGCACCCATGGCGTGTTTGAGACGCAGGTCAAGCAGCTCTGCGAGCTGGTGCACCAGCACGGCGGTCGTGTGTATGTGGACGGCGCAAACATGAACGCCCTGGTGGGCGT
>JBIKHW010000165.1:0-7280 GCA_044361935.1 Limnohabitans sp.
GGCGAGGCGGACGCCATGATCCCCTTCAGCAACGCCCGCGATTACCTGAAAGACTTGCCCGGCAGCCGTTTGGTATCTTGGCCACAGGTGGGGCATTTGCCGCAGGAAGAAGCGGCGCAGGCATCGCTGCAAGCGGTGAAGGATTTTTTGCGCTGAACGACCCGGACGAGGACGGTCTGCTCAGGCTTGGGAAGGGCCCACACCACACCAACGCAGAATTTGTAAAGCCGTGCCCACCGGGTCCTGCTCATGGGCCAGATGGCCCAGTCCCGCTTGAATGTGCAACCGCGCTTGTGGCAAGCGCTGGCAGGCGTCGTCGGCCAAAGCTGGGGGCACGGTCTGGTCTTGTGCGCCGATGTGCATGAACACCGGGTTGCGGATTTCGTGCAGGCGAGCAGCCAGGGGCTTGAGTCGCCAAGCCGCCATCATCGACAGCACGCCGTGCACATGGCCTGAATCGCTGAGCACTCGGGTGTAAAGATCCATCCCTTGCGCATCGAGCGTGGAGCCCGTGCGCACGATCCATTCGGCCACCGCACCCGGTTTGGCAGCCATTTTGGCCGTGGCCCAGGCTGAGAGCGGGTTGAGTGCGGCCAGTTTGGCCGCAGGTCCAAACAGCCAAGAGGCCACGCCGGGCAAGGGCAGCCAGGCAGGGTTCAGGCCAATCAGGGTGCTGCGCGACGCGCTTTCAAAGTGCAACGCCATGTGCGCGGCAATCGCTGCGCCCGCTGAGTGGCCCACGATGACCTGGGGTGTGAGGTTCAGTTGCAGCATCAGTGCGCGCAAGCCTTCGGCCATGCCGGGCAGTGACAACGCGCCATCGGGGCCTCGGCTGGTGAAGGCGTGGCCGGGCAGGTCGGGTGCGACCACGGTGAAATGCTGGGCCAAGATGGGCATGAGGCCACGCCAGCTGAAATGGCCCGATCCCGTGCCGTGCAAAAGCAGCATGCACGGGCCTTGGCCCATGGTTTGGACATGCCATTGGATGCCGCCTGCTTGCACCAAACGGCTGTGCTGCCCGTGCGGCCAAATGTCCGCACGGGCCTGGTGGTCGGCCCAATTCATCCCGGGGTAAAAGCCGTCAAACATGGCGCCTCAAGCCTGCGGGCTGCGCACCCGCTCGATGGCGTGGGCCATGCGCTGCGACTGTACCTGCGGCATGGGCAGGTAGCTTGCGCCCATGGTGGCGGCCAGTTGCTGCGCTTGTGCGTCGGGGTGCATCGAGGTGTCGATCCACAAGGCGCGGTGGCCGCTGGCACGCCACTGCTGGCCCCAGTTTTGCGCATCGGTTTGCGCTTGGGCGCGGCCGCCCAAGCCTTGCAGCGTCACGTTGGCACGGCCATCGCTCAGCACCACCAGGATGGGCGTGACGCCTTGGCGTTGCAGTTGCGCTGCTTGTTCGTGCGCCATTTTCAGGGCCAGGGCCAGTGGTGTGCCGCCGCCACCGGGCAGGCCGGTCATGGCGCGTTTGGCGCGCACCAGCGAGCGGGTCATGGGCAGCAGCAGCTGCGCTTGCGCACCCCGAAATGCCACGATGCACACGCTGTCGCGGCGGGCGTAGGACTGCTGCAACAACAATTCGACCGCGCCTTTGGCTTCGGCCAAGCGCTGCAGCGCGGCCGAGCCCGATGCGTCGAGTGCCAGGATCAGGCAGCTGGAGGCGTGCTGCTGGTAGCGCTGGATGTGGAAGTCTTCGGCGCGAATAGCCACGCGGCCGGTGCTGTGCGCTTGCCGCAGCCGCTGCTTGGGCGCGGCGGCACGCAAAGTGGCCAGCACATGCAGGCGCGCTTGACCGCCGGGGCGGCCTGGCCGTGGGGGCAGGGGGCGGCCGCGCTGCGAGCCCGCGCGGGTTTGGCCGCTGCGACCCGAGGTGTGGTGGCTGGCTGCACCTTGGCGGGTCATCAGCGCGTCGAGCATGTGCGGCGGCAAGCTGGCCAGGGCCGCTGCGACCATCATTTCTTGCAGGTCTTCGGCACTCGGTTCGGCGTTCTGTTCGGGTGGTGGGCCGGGGTCTTGGGTGTTGTCTTGTTCAGCCTCGTTGTCTGGCGCTTGATCGGCATTTTCTGGCGGCTCTGGTGTCTCTGGCGGCGGTGAGGCGTCTTCCGGTGGTGCGGGCTCGGCTGCTTCTTGTGCCGACGGCTCGGCTGGCCACTGCGTGGCACGCGGCGCGAGCACACAGCGCGCGGCAAAGCCCAGATCGTCGGCGTCCAGCGTGCTGCGACCATTCAGCGCCGCATGGCCGCAGGCCACACGCAGCGCCAAGCTGGGCACGCGCAAGGAGCCAATGCCCAGGCCCAAAGCGGCGGCGCACAGCGCTTGCATGTGTTCGTCGCTCGCTTGCACTTGCGACAGCTGTCCGCGAGCGCGGGCCAAAGCGCCGGGGCTGAGGCGAATCTGCAGGCCATCTGATTCGCTGTCGCCCTGCCACGCCGCGTGGATGTCGCTGGGCGAGAGTTCGTTCAGGTCCAGCCAAACACCCAGGCGCTCTTGCAGGGCTGCGCCCACGCCCGGTTCGTCGGGCAAAGATTCGTCGAGCGCCACCACACCAAAACGGGTGCTTGTGGGTGCTGCGCTGTGGCGGGTGGGGGGCACTTGGCCTTGCTCCAGCGCTTGCACCAAAGGCGCGAGCAGGGCGGGCGACAGGCGTTCGGCCATGGGCAGGCACACAAGGCCTTGGTCGGCTTGTTGCAGCAGGCCCGCTTGCAGGTGCAGTTGGCCGGTTTGCAGGGTGTGGGCCAGGTCGATGCCGCCGAGCAGCCGCTCGCTGTCCACCGAGCCAGGCACTTTGACCAAGCCAATACCCAGTCCCGCCAAAGCCTGCAGCCAGCGCTCGCGCACTGGGCCGTGTGGTGCGTGCAGGCATACACCGCCAAAACCGTGGGGGTCGAGTTGCAGCAGCTGCAGCGCCGTGAGCGCATCGTTCCAGCGCTCCAGCGGGTCCGAAGGCGCGGCGGGTGGTGGGGCTTCGCGGGCCATGCGTGCAGCCAGCTCAGGCGGCCAGCACTTCTTGCAAGCTGCGCTGCACGCGCGCGCCCGAGTCGGTGTCGTCCAGCGGGTTGCGGCGCAGGCGGTGGCGCAGGGCCAGCGGGGCCATACTTTGCAGGTGCTCGGCTTTCACCGCTTTGTGGCCTTGCAGCGCGGCATAAGCGCGGGTGGCCCGCAGCAGCGTGAGTTCGGCGCGCAGGCCGTCGGTGCCCAATTGCTGGCAAAGGCGGGTGCACAGCATCAGCATGTCGTCGCTCACATCCACTTGGCCCAGCAGCTCACGCGCTTTGAGGATGCGTTTTTGCAGCTTCTGGTTGTCCTTGTGCCACAGCGCCTTGAAGGCCTCTGGGTCTTTGTCGAAGGCGTCGCGGCGTTTGATGATGCTCACGCGCAGCGCCAGGTCTTGCGGCGTGCGCACCTGCACCGACAGGCCAAAGCGGTCCAGCAGTTGCGGGCGCAACTCGCCTTCTTCGGGGTTGCCGCTGCCCACCAACACAAAGCGGGCGGGGTGGCGCACGCTCAGGCCTTCGCGCTCGACCAGGTTTTCGCCCGAGGCGGCCACGTCGATCAACAGGTCCACCAGGTGGTCGTCCAGCAGGTTGACCTCGTCGATGTACAAAAAGCCCCGGTGCGCCTGGGCCAGCAGGCCAGGGGCGAAGGACTTGACGCCTTGCGACAAGGCTTTTTCCAGATCGAGCGCGCCGACCACGCGGTCTTCGGTCGCACCCAAAGGCAGGTCGACCACGGCGACGCTCTGTCGTTCCGTCACCACTTTGGTTTTGGGGTCGCGCGCTTGGCAGACCGGGCAGGCGCTCGCTGGTTTGGCCGGGTCGCAGCGGTATGGGCAGCCTTTGACGACCGAAATCGGGGGCAGCAGGTCGGCCAAGGCGCGCACGGCGGTGGATTTGCCGGTGCCCCGGTCGCCCAAGACCAGCACACCGCCAATGGACGGGTCAACCGCCACCACCTGGATGGCGAGGGTCATTTCATCTTGACCAACGATGGCCGCAAAAGGGAAGGTCAATGCCATGGGGGCGTTCCGCAAAACTGTTCTCGCCCCATCATCCAAAAGACGAGGCAAAGTGTCAAGTTAAATTTACACTTCAAAGGGACTCTTGCGTTCAGTTTTTGCGTGTGGCAGTGTCCGCTGCGTCGGATTCAGGTCTTCCGGCTTTAAGCCGTAATGCGCAGCCATCCATGCTCATGCGCATGCCCCGGCACTTCGCCATGTCCTTGGGGGTGGAGCGTGACAAGCATCGTGCGGGCTCGCCAGCGGTCGTGCGGGCCTGGGTCGGTTGGCGCTGACCTGGGGTGCGGATGCAGGCAAGGAGGGCGTATTCACGGGCGCAGCTTGAATCCGGCAGCCGCCGACAATCAGCCGGGCTTAATTTGCGCGGATCAAGGGCATCACGCCCACCAACCACACGTGCAGGCCGCCCATGAAGAAAGCGGCCCAAACGCCAGTGCCGATCGCCACGGTCAGGGCCGTGCCCAGCCATTTGCCTTCAGATGCGCTTTGCACGCTCTGACGGTCCCGTTTGCGGGCGGCGCGGAACACCAGCACCGACCAGACCAAAAAGCCACCAAACAAGACCACATCGGCCAAGTTGCCGTTGATCAGCAAATGGCCCAAAGCCCAGACTTTGACGGACAAGGTCATGGGGTGGCGCAGTTTGGCTTTGATGTGGTTGGCAGGAACATAGGCGGCCACCAAGAAAATCATGGCCACCCACATCAGCAAAATGGTGCCCATTTGCAAACCGCGCGGTGGCGACCAGAGCACCACCGGGTCCAGTCGGGCTTGGCTGTAGCCTTGCACCAGCAGATAAAGGCCAAGTACAGCAACGGCGGCATAAACAGCCTTGAAGCCCAGCGGACCCCAGCGGACGATGCTGTTTTGGCGCACCTGCGGGGCCAGACTTTGCAATGAATGAATGCCCAAAAAGAGCGCCAATCCGATGAGCAGTTGCAGCATGTCAAAACCCTTGTGTCTGGTGCGTTTCAAAACAAGGCTGCATTCTGACATGACACTGTCCATTGTGGTTGACATTGAAAAGCAGGGGCTTTCCTGTGTGATTTGCTCGGGTATGAATGCATTCAAGACAAAGTGACTGATGTGGCGCACAATGAACTGTCTAGTATTTTCAGACTGTCTCTTCAAGGAGTTTTGCATGACCCGTTTTTCTTCTATGTCTTCGAACCGCCGCGTCTTCATGATGCAAGTGGCGACCGCTGCCACCGCCGTCTTGGCCGTGAGCGAAGCCTCCGCCCAAGCCATGGTCGATGAAAAAGACCCACAAGCTGTGGGCCTGGCTTACAAGGCCGACGCCAGCAAGGTCGATAAAGCCAAGAACCCCAAGTTCGCCGCCGGTGCCAACTGCGCCAACTGCGCCCTGTTCCAGGCCAAAGCCGGTGCGGCGGCGGGCGGCTGCCCCTTGTTTGCAGGCAAGCAAGTGGCTGCCAAGGGCTGGTGCTCGGCTTGGGCCAAAAAGGCTTGATGTCCAGCCGATCCCAGCGGGTTTCACCCCGCTGCGACCTCCAAAACCGCCCTCGGGCGGTTTTTTTGTGCCTATTTCCGACCTCAAACTAAGGGCATACCCTGATTTACCAGAATGAATCAAGGCTTTGAATGCACAAAGTGTCAATCCATCGTTACACTTTGCCTTGTCTTCAACCGACCGGAAAGCCTTGACATGGCGTCTTGGGTACTCACTGCGATGGACCTGGCCTGCCAAAAGGCCCAGCGGACCTTGTTCCAGGGCGTAAGCTTTTCCGTGCCTGCGGGCAGTTGGTTGCACATCGAAGGTGGCAACGGCTGCGGCAAGACCAGTTTGTTGCGCATCCTGTGCGGCCTGTCTCCGGCGGCGCGCGGTCAGGTGCTGTGGCCTTCATCCCCGGGTACCCGCCTTGCTCGCCCAGACCGCTCCGTGCTCCACTACATTGGCCACGCCTTGGGCCTCAAGCCTGATCTCACCGCCTGCGAAAACCTGTGCGTGGATGCCCAGGTCAGCGGCTTGGCGCTCAGCCGCGAGCAAGCGGTGCAAGCGCTGGCCGCCCAAGGTCTCCAAAGCCGGGCCCACTTGCCCGTGCGGGTTTTGTCACAAGGCCAGCGGCAAGGTGTGGCTTTGGCGCGTTTGCGCACCAGCCCAGCGCGGCTGTGGGTCTTGGACGAGCCCCTGGTGGGCTTGGACGCTCAGGCCACCGCCACGGCCCGCGCCTTGCTGCAGTCGCATGTGGATGCGGGGGGCGCGGTGGTCATGACCAGCCACCATGATGTGGGCCTGCAAGGCCCGGGTGAGCGGCTTCAGTTGGGTCGTGAGATCGGCCGTGAGGTGATCCGGTCATGAACACGCAGGTTATGACTGTCCCTGCGCTTGCGCTCCCGCTGCCCAGCCCCTGGCAAGCCCTGTCCGGCGTGCTGCGCCGCGACCTGCGCCTGGCCTTTCGGCGAAAGGCCGAGTGGTTGGGTGCGGTGTTTTTCTTTGTGTTGGTTGCGGCTTTATTCCCGCTGGCCATTGGCCCCGAGCCGAATACGCTGCGCCTGATCGGGCCGGGGGTGTTGTGGGTGGCGGCGCTGCTGGCCAGCATGCTGAGCTTGGGCCGTTTGTTCGAGGCCGACCACCAGGACGGCAGCTTGGAGCAGATGGCTTTGTCGGCCGCGCCCCTGTCCTGGCTGGTGTCGGCCAAGGTGGCGGCGCACTGGTTGATCGCGGGTCTGCCTTTGGTGCTGCTGTCTCCGGTTTTGGGTTTGCAGTACGGCTTGAGCTCGGAGGCTCTGGCCATGCTGGCTTTGACCTTGTTGATTGGCACGCCGGTGTTGTCCTTGTTGGGCGCGATTGGCGCGGCCCTCACTTTGGGGGTGCGTGGCGGTGGCGTGTTGCAGTCGCTGTTGCTCTTGCCTTTGTATGTGCCGGTGCTGGTGTTTGGCGCGGGTGCGGTCGATGCGCAGCTGCGCGGACTTGGCGCACAAGCCCATGTGTCGGTGTTGTTGGCTTTGTTGTTGGCGGCAGCCGCGTTCAGCCCTTGGGCTTGCTCAGCGGCTTTGCGCCTGGCGCTGGAATGAAGGACCCGATATGAAGCTGTTTCATTACGCCGCCCCGCAACACTTTTACCCCTTGGCTGGGCGCCTGTGGCCAGTGTTGGCGCTGCTGGCCACGGTGCTGGCTTTTGCGGGCTTGTGGGTGGGCTTCATGGTCGCGCCGCCCGATGCGCAGCAGGGCCAGGCCTACCGCATCATTTACATCCATGTGCCGGCGTCTTGGTTGGCCATGGTCATTTACCTGGCCATGGCTTTT
>JBIKHW010000166.1:0-7176 GCA_044361935.1 Limnohabitans sp.
CCAGACCTCGGGCAAAACCGGGCCAAAGCCTTGAGACAGGGCCCACAAAACGGCTGCGGCTTCATCGAGGTCGCGGTATTGGCCGTATTGCCCGACATAAGTTTGCATGCGCTGCACCGACGACCAGGTGATGGCCGGGCCCACATCGTTGAGCACCAGGCGGCGAATGGGACACGGCAAGGGCAGTCCTGGCTGACCGGCCATCACCATGCCGATCAGGCCGCCCATGCTGGTACCTACCCAGTCGAGTGTTAGCAGAGGCTTATCTGCGCCCAATTGCTGCTGAACCTGCCCCAGCATGGCCAGCATGTCGCCCGCGTATTGCGGAATTTGGTAATGCAACGGCTCGCTCAGCCATTCACTGCGCCCGCGTCCGGCCACATCGGGGCAAATGACCTGCAAGGGCTCGAGGCTTTGCAACAAAAGGGCCTGGGCCAGTCGGTCAAAGTCTCGGCCCTGACGGGTCAGGCCATGCACACACACCACCACACGGCGGGCACCCGCATCGCCCCATCGCCAGTAAGCCATGCGGTGCTGCCCTTCGGGGTGCGGACAAGTCACCCATTCGAGCTGGGGGGATGGAACGGTGGCATTGGAGGTCATGACAATCGGAAACAATCTAAAGAGGTGGTCCTTCAAACCGGGCTTGAGCGGCGCGATAATGGACTTTCGAACATCCTAATTCATCTTTCGGAGTGGAAAACATGTTGCAAGGTAAAACAGCACTGGTCACCGGTTCAACCAGCGGCATCGGGCTGGGCATTGCCAAGGCTTTGGCCAAGCAAGGCGCCAACATTGTGCTGAACGGTTTTGGCGATGCCCAAGGTCCTCAGGCCGAAATCGCTGCACTGGGTGTGAAAGTGGCTTACCACGGCGCCGACATGAGCAAAGCCGCCGAGATCGAGGCCATGATGAAGTTTGCCGCCGACACCTTCGGCCGGGTCGACATTCTGGTCAACAACGCAGGTATCCAACATGTGGCCAAGATCGAAGACTTCCCCATTGAGCGCTGGGACGCCATCATCGCCATCAACCTGAGCAGCGCCTTCCACGCCACACGTTTGGCCCTGCCCGCGATGAAAGCTGCCAACTGGGGCCGCATCATCAACGTCGCGTCCATCCACGGCCTCGTCGGCTCGGCCGAGAAGTCGGCCTATGTGGCCGCCAAGCACGGTGTGGTGGGCCTGACCAAGGTCACCGCCCTCGAAAACGCCACCACCGGCGTGACCTGCAACGCGATTTGCCCCGGCTGGGTGCTGACACCGCTGGTGCAAAAACAGGTGGACGCCAAAGCCGTGGCCATGGGCTTGTCCAACGAAGAAGCCAAAAAACAACTGCTGCAAGAGAAAGAGCCCTCCATGCAATTCACCACGCCCGAAGAGCTGGGCGAGCTGGCAGTTTTCTTCTGCTCGGCTGCAGGCAACAACGTGCGCGGCGCAGCTTGGAACATGGACGGCGGCTGGACAGCCCAATAAACAATATGAGCACTTCTCAACGTTTGGACAAAATCGTCATCGTGGACGATGACGCACGCATTCGTGATCTTTTGCGCCGTTTTTTGTCGCAAGAGGGCTTTGACGTGTTGCTGGCCGAGGACGGCCGCGCCCTCGACCGCATCTTGCAACGCGAAACGATTGACCTGATCGTGCTAGACCTGATGCTGCCCGGCGAAGATGGCCTAAGCATTTGCAGACGTCTGCGCGCCAGCGGGGTCAAAACGCCGGTCATCATGTTGACCGCCAAAGGCGAAGACGTGGACCGCATCAATGGACTAGAGATCGGGGCCGACGACTATCTGGGCAAGCCCTTCAACCCCCGGGAGCTGTTGGCCCGCATCCATGCGGTGCTGCGCCGCAGACCTGTCACCGAGCTTCCCGGCTCACCCTCGGCGGAAGAAGAGGTCATCAGTTTCGCCCACTTCAAGCTTGACTTGGGGGCCCGGTCCCTGAGCAAAGACGGCGTGGACATGGCGCTGACCACCGGCGAATTTGCCATGCTCAAGGCCTTGGCCAGACACCCACGGCAATCGCTCACGCGTGACAAGCTGGCGCAACTGGCGCGAGGTCGCGATTTCGAGCCCTTTGACCGCAGCTTGGATGTACAGATTTCCCGTCTGCGAAAAATGATCGAAGTCGATCCTGCATCGCCCAAAATCATCCAAACCGTCTGGGGCGTAGGCTACGTGTTTGTGCCCGATGGACAAGCGTGAAAACACCGCCCATTGCTCCTGATGAAGTGATGAACAGACCCACAGCGGGCCCCATGGTTAAGCTCAGTCTTTTTTGGCGCACCTTCATTTTGTTGGCCTTGCTGATTTTTTTCAGCAGTGTGGCTTGGTTGCAGATGTTCAAAACGCAGGAATACGAGCCACGCATCCTGCGCAATGCCCACCAAATCGCCACGGTGGTCAACCTGACCAAAACTGCGCTGAAAAACAGCGATGAAATCGCCCGGCTGTCCCTCATCAAAATGCTGGCCGACGAAGAGGATGTCCGCATCCAGCTGCGCGAGCCTGACGATCAAATCGAAACATTCACCGATTCGGGCATGGACAGTCGGCTGGTCAATGAGATGGTCAAAAGACTGGGGCCCGGCACTGTTGTGGCCTCGAGCGTCAACGAAGAAGAGGGTCTGTGGATTGGCTTTGCCATCGCGCGAGACAGTTATTGGCTGCAAATGGACCCCTCGCGCCTGAAGCCTTTGGGAGGCAGCGCCTGGCTTGTGTGGTTGAGTTTCACCACCGCACTGTCCCTGGTGGGGGCGGCCATCATGGCAGGCCTTATCAACCGCCCACTCAAACGCCTGTCTTACGCGGCCAGCCGGGTGCGTGAGGGGCATTTCCATGGTGCGCCCCTGGACGAGGGGGCTGCCACCAGCGAGATTCGCGAGGTCAACATCGGCTTCAACCGCATGGCCGAGCGCCTGGCCAAGATTGAAGCCGAACGCGCCTTGATGCTGGCCGGGATTTCGCACGACCTGCGCACTCCCCTGGCCCGTTTGCGGCTGGAGACTGAGTTGAGCGTCAGCGACCCGCAGACCCGCGAGTTGATGGTGGCCGACATCGAGCAATTGGACGACATCATTGACAAGTTTTTGGACTATGCGCGCCCGGAACCCGCCGACCTGGGGCCAGTGCTGTTGTCCGGCGTGATCAGCCGCTGCATCACGCCATGGCGTAACAACGCACGCCTGCAAATCACCGTGGATGTGGGCGAAGACCTGCAGGTCCAAGCCGAACCGGTGGAGCTGGGGCGCGTGTTGTCCAACTTGCTGGAAAACGCCCGGCGCTATGGCCAAAGCCCGGCAGACGGCATCACCCGCGTCGAAATCGTGGCCCGCGTCCACGAAGGATGGGTCCTGCTGCGCGTGCGCGACCAAGGCCCCGGCGTATCGGATGACACTCTGAAAAACCTCACCCAACCCTTTTTCAGGGGCGATGCGGCCCGCACCGCTGCCACCGGCTCAGGCTTGGGCCTGGCCATTGTCGAGCGCTCGGTGCAGCGCATGGGGGGCACGTTTTCGGTCTTCAACAACAGCGCTGGTGGCTTGATGGCCTTGATGAAATTCCGGCAAGCCGACAACGACTAAGCCCTCGGCTAGGGCCGCAAAAGGCTGCGAACCAACACGCGCCCGTACCAAGCACAGCACTTGGCATGCCAACAACGCTCCTTCAAACCGTGGCACAACTATTCAGAAACCAGTTAGAATAAGCGTTTTTCGGCAAGCGCGACAGCAGCACCTCCGGCCAGACCAACGCCATCAACGCGACGCCCCCATGCGGGCAGGTCACCGTTCCGCAAGGACTGCATTCCAAATGTTCGCCCACAACCTTGCCAATGCAGATTGAATACCCATCTGTGGTTTTCATCTGTGCCTTAACCCACGCCCGCGCCGGGATGTATTTGGCGCTGACTGTGTCTGTTTCCTTGTCCCTTTTTGTGTTTCGAGGTTGTTCATGCCCGCTCAAAAGCCGAAGAAGCCTGCCCAGGCCCCTGCCAAATCCAAAATCGTAGCCAAGACGGCTGCTGTCAAAGCATCGGCGCCCGTCGCCAAGGCCAAAGCAGCAGCGAAAGCGCCAGCCAAAGCACCTGCCAAGGTGCCCGCCCAAGTGGCGGCCAAAACACCCGCCAAATCGGTGGGCAAAGTGGCCCCCAAGGCAGCAGCGCCAGCACCCAAAGCCACGAAAGCCCCGGCGACCCCTGCCAAGCCAGTGAAGAAAGTCGCCTCCGTGCCCGCAAAAAAACCAGAAGCCATTGAGAAAAAACCCGCTGCCAAAGCCAAAGTCAAAGAGGCTGTTGCCGAAGCGGAAGTGAAGAAACCGGCCAAAGCCGTCAAAGCAAGCAAAACCACCGCGCCCGTCGAAGACAGCAAACCTGCGGCCAAAAAAGCCGTCACAGGCGCCAAGCGTGGCCCCAAAAAGAAAGGCAGCATCGCCGAGCCCAGCATCGAAGATGAATTGGCCGAACTCGAAGACGATCTGCAAGGTGAACCTGTCGCTGACAACGTGACCGAGACAGGCGAAAAGGTCAAGCCCCTTCGCATGAAGATCAGCAAGGCCAAAGAACGTGCCTTGATGAAAGAATTTGGCTTGGACGAAACCGTCCTGACCGAAGCCGAGATGAAGCAGCGCCGCGACCGTCTCAAAGCACTGATCAAGCTAGGCAAGACACGCGGCTACCTCACCAACGGTGAAATCAGCGACCACCTGCCCGACAAACTGGTCGATGCCGAAACCCTGGAAGTGGTGATTGCCACCCTGAACGACCTGGGTGTGGCGGTGTACGAGCAAACGCCTGACGCTGAAAGCCTGATCATCACCGACAACGCCCCCACGGGCTCGACCGAAGAAGAGGCCGAAGAAGCCGCCGAAGCCGCCTTGTCCACCGTGGACAGCGAATTCGGCCGCACCACCGACCCTGTGCGCATGTACATGCGCGAAATGGGCACTGTGGAGCTGCTGACCCGCGAAGGCGAGATCGAAATCGCCAAGCGCATTGAAGGCGGCCTGATGGACATGATGGCCGCGATCAGCGCATCGCCCGCCACCATCGCAGAAATCCTGCGCATGGCCAATGAAATCCGTGAAGGCAAAGTCGTCATCTCCACCGTGGTAGATGGTTTTGCCAACCTGAACGAAGCCGACGACTATGTGGCCGAAGAAGACTTCGACGAATTCGACGAAGCCGACGATGACGATGGCAAAGGCGGCTCCAAAGCCCTGACCAAGAAGCTCGAAGAGTTGAAGAACCAGGCGCTCGAGCGTTTTGACCGCATCACCGAGTACTTCGAAAAAGTGCACAAGGTGTACGACAAAGAAGGCTGGGGCACCCCCGCTTACAACAAGGTGCAGTCCGCCCTGTCCGAAGAGCTGATGACCATCCGCTTCACGGCCAAAACCATTGAAAAGCTGTGCGACATGGTGCGCGGCCAAGTGGACGACGTGCGCAAGAAAGAGCGCGAACTGCGCCGCATCATTGTGGACAAATGCGGCTACCCACAGGACAACTTCATCGCCGACTTCAGCGGCCGTGACAAAAATGGCAAGCGCGTTGAGTCCCAGTTGCTGAACCTCAAGTGGATCGAAAAGCAGGCTGCCGCTGGCAAAAGCTGGAGCGCGGTCATGGGTCGCAACATCCCACCGGTCCAGGATTTGCAGCAAAAACTGATGGACCTGCAGGCGCAAGTCGTGGTGCCGCTCGATGAGCTCAAGGACATCAACAAGCGCATGAACGCCGGTGAGCGTTCATCACGCGATGCCAAGAAAGAGATGATCGAAGCCAACTTGCGCTTGGTGATCTCGATCGCCAAAAAATACACCAACCGCGGCCTACAGTTCCTCGATTTGATCCAGGAAGGCAACATCGGTTTGATGAAGGCCGTGGACAAGTTCGAATACCGCCGTGGCTACAAGTTCTCGACCTACGCCACCTGGTGGATTCGTCAGGCCATCACCCGCTCGATTGCTGACCAAGCCCGCACGATCCGCATCCCGGTGCACATGATCGAGACCATCAACAAGATGAACCGCATCTCGCGCCAGCACTTGCAGGAGTTTGGCTTTGAGCCCGATGCCTCCATCCTGGCCGAGAAGATGGAAATTCCTGAAGACAAGATCCGCAAGATCATGAAGATCGCCAAAGAGCCGATCTCCATGGAAACGCCGATCGGCGACGACGACGACAGCCACTTGGGCGACTTCATCGAAGACAGCACGCACACCGCGCCCATGGACGCGGCACTGCAAGCGGGTCTGCGCGATGTGGTCAAAGACATCCTCGACAGCCTCACGCCACGCGAAGCCAAGGTGCTGCGCATGCGTTTTGGCATCGAGATGTCCACCGACCACACCCTGGAAGAAGTCGGCAAACAGTTTGATGTGACCCGCGAACGTATTCGCCAGATCGAAGCCAAGGCGCTGCGCAAGCTCAAGCATCCCAGCCGTTCCGACAAACTGCGCAGCTTCATCGACACGATGTAAACCGCCCTGCCCCCCAAGCGACAAAGCCCCCCGACTGCAAAGTCTGGGGGCTTTTTTTTCACTGCTTGAAGGAACGCGCCAAAAAGAAGTCGCTGTCAAAAGAACTTTTAATCAATATTTCTTTGCCCAAGGCAGGGTTTTTGGGGTTTTTTATGTGCGGCACCGTACATAAAAAAATAACGATTTGATTAAAATAATTTTAATAACTTCAAAAAAGGGCAAAAAGTGGTCAGTCCAGCCAGCAATTTGATTATTAAGCAATTTGAATTTGACAAATATGAAAAATTACTTCCATCATTACAACTGGTTTGCCTTGAAGCGGGTCAGTTGATTTTCCGGCCTCACGAAACCATTCAATTTGTCTATTTCCCGGTGAGCGCCATCATCGCCATGCAGATCGACATCTCGGATGGTACGGCGGCCGACATTGTCCTGATCGGCAGAGAAGGCATGGTCGGCAGCGGCGTCATGGGGGGCAACCAGAACTTCAGCCGGGCGCGGGTGAAGTTTGCGGGTTTTGCCTACAAATTGCCCTTGAGCCTCTTCCAGTCAGAACTGGCCCAGGACCGGGCCTTCCTGAAAATCTGGATGGCGGCCACGCGGCAAATGATCTTGCAGATCGCCATGCCCACCGTTTGCAGCAGCAAACACAGCAATGAGCAACAGTTCATCCGCTGGCTCATGAACACCCTGGACAA
>JBIKHW010000167.1:0-7155 GCA_044361935.1 Limnohabitans sp.
GATGACGCGGGGGAGTGGTGGTCGGCCGATGGTCGGGTGGGCTTGGCGCACAGGCGTTTGTCCATCATTGATCTGTCGCCCCAAGGGCATCAGCCCATGCATTTGCCCGGGCGTGGTGTGTCCATTGTCTTTAATGGCGAGATCTACAACCACCAGGCCTTAAGAAGTGAGTTGCTGGGCTTGGGTTTCACTTTCCGGTCCAACAGCGACACAGAAGTGCTGCTCACGGCCTATACCGCCTGGGGTGAAGACTGTTTGGCGCGGTTGAACGGCATGTTTGCCTTTGCCATTCACGATGCCTTGCAACAAAAGTTGTTTTTGGCGCGTGACCGTGCCGGAGAAAAGCCCCTGTTTTATCGTTTGGCAAATGGCAGTTTGCAATTTGCATCAGAGCTCAAAGGCCTTCTGGCCAACCCCGCCAACCCCCGTGACATCGATCCCCAAGCCATGGATTGTTATTTGGGCATGGGTTATGTGCCAGGCGATGCTTGTCTGTTGAAGTGTTACAACAAGCTGCCACCGGCCCATGCGCTGCGCTTTGATTTGCAAAGTGGCCAAGCGCAGGCCTGGCCTTATTGGCAACTGCCTGACTTGGCCTCTGAACATGCGGCTGAGGACGACGAGTCTCTGCTCGATGAGCTCGAAGCCCTGTTGCAAGAATCCGTGTGCGCTCAGATGACGGCCGATGTGCCTGTGGGCATTTTGTTGAGCGGCGGGGTGGATTCCAGCCTGGTGACGGCCATGGCGGTGCGGGCATCCAGCCAAGTGCAAACCTTCTCCATTGGTTTTCCGGGCCATGGCAAAGCGGATGAAACAGAACACGCACGCTTGATTGCCCGCCACTTTGGCACGCGCCACACCGAATTGATGGCCGAAGACGCCAGTGCTGATTTGCTGCCGCGTTTGGCACGGCAGTTTGACGAGCCGATCATCGATTCGTCGATGGTCCCGACTTTTTTGGTGAGCCAGTTGGTTCGCCAAAATTGCACCGTGGCCTTGGGTGGGGATGGCGGCGATGAGTTGTTTGGTGGATATCACCATCACAGCCGCATGCTGTGGATGCAACAAAATTTGGGGCGACTGCCTCTTTTTCTTCGCCAAGGCGTGGCACGGTCGGCAGAAAAGTTTTTGCCCGTGGGTTTCAAGGGGCGCAACTGGGCGCAGGGTTTGGGCGTTGATCTGGACAAAGACCTGCCCGTCATTTCTTCGTGTTTTGACGACCAGTCGCGCTCGCTTTTGATGCAAAAACGTGCAAATTGGCCATTGGTGGCAGAGTCCGTGCGCAAAGCCAGGACGCCTTCACAAACCAACATATTGCAACGTGCGACCCGGATGGATTTTGCCAACTTCATGGGCGAAGGCGTTTTGGTCAAGGTGGATCGCGCCAGCATGTTGAGTTCTCTCGAAGTGCGCTCACCGCTGCTGGATCACCGCATGATCGAGTTTGCCTTTGGCAAAGTGCCGTCGCGGCTGAAAGCAACGCCGACTGAAAAGAAGATCTTGCTCAAGCGCCTGTGCTCACGCCTCTTGCCCCCAGAGTTTGACCTGCAGCGCAAACAGGGGTTTTCGATTCCCATGAACGTATGGCTCAAAGGCGGCCCATTTCGGACGCTGTTTGACGACGTATTGCGTGACCCGCAATGCAGCTTCGATGCCCAAACCGTCAACAAGCTGATGCGCGACCAAGACAAAGGCCACTTCAACGGCGAACGCCTTTTCGGCCTCGTCATGTTCGAACTCTGGCGTCGCGAATACGGCATATCGTTCTGACGGAGCAGGGCATTTAATTGGGGTCAGATCCCAATTCTTTTGTCATCCCGGACCTGATCCGGGATCCATGGTTTGCGGGGGAGGGGATGGACCCCGCATCGGGTGCGGGGTGACAGAGGGGGGGATGGACCCCGCATGGAGTGCGGGGTGACAGAGGGGGGGATGGACCCCGGGTCTTCGCCCGGGGTGACCTTCATATGTCATACCGGACTTGATCCGGGATCCATGGTTTGCGGGGGAGGGGATGGGCCCCGCATCGGGTGCGGGGTGACAGAGAGGGGGATGGACCCCGGGTCTTCGCCCGGGGTGACATTCAAATGTCATACCGGGCTTGACCCGGTATCCATGCATTTAAGATATTCGGTTAGAGTCAACAACAGCTCGGCCGCTTCAGTGCCGACGTTCAAATTCAAACACTATGCAACTTTTACCCGTCATCATGGCCGGTGGGTCTGGCACCCGTTTGTGGCCTTTGTCGCGTGAGCTTTTTCCTAAGCAGTTTCTGGCTTTGGGCGGTCAGCAGTCGATGTTGCAGGCCACGGTCACGCGTTTGCAGGGTTTGCCCGTGGAGCAGCCCTTGGTCATTTGCAACGAGAACCACCGTTTTTTGGTGGCCGAGCAGTTGCGGCAGTTGGGGGCGTTGCAGGGCAATATTGTGTTGGAGCCTGCCGGGCGCAACACGGCACCCGCTGTGGCTTTGGCAGCCTTGCACGCCACGGCAGCTGGGGCTGATCCTTTGCTGTTGGTGTTGGCGGCGGACCACATGATTCAAGACACGGCGGCGTTTCAGGCAGCTGTGCAAACGGCTTTGCCTTTGGCCGAGGCGGGGGCCTTGGTCACGTTTGGCATCGTGGCGCATCGGCCTGAGACGGGTTATGGCTACATCCGGCGCGGCACATCGGTGGGCGAGGGGGCATTCAAGGTGGCGGCGTTCGTCGAAAAGCCGGCCTTGCCCCAGGCCGAGCAGTACGTGGCCAGTGGTGACTATGACTGGAACAGTGGCATGTTTTTGTTCCGCGCCAGCCGTTATTTGGCTGAGCTGCAGGCGCATCGGCCGGACATTTTGGCGGCATGCCAAAAGGCCATGGCCGCACCTCAAACCGACATGGATTTTGTGCGGGTGGATGCCGAGGCTTTTAAGGCTTGCCCTGACGAGTCGATTGACTATGCGGTGATGGAAAAAACCGATGCGGCGGTGGTGGTGCCGATGGATGCAGGCTGGAGTGATGTGGGCGCGTTTGCCGCTTTGTGGGAGGTGCTGCCGCACGATGCCAATGGCAATGTGCACCGGGGTGATGTGCTTTCGCATGACAGTCAGAACAATTTGATCTTTGCTGAAAACGCTTTGGTGGCCACGGTGGGTTTGCAGGACCATGTGGTGGTGCAGACCAAAGATGCGGTGATGGTGGCACCGCGTGAGCGGGTGAGCGAGGTCAAGCAGATCGTGGCGCAGCTCAAGGCCAAGGGCCGGACGGAGCATCAGATTCACCGTGAGGTGTACCGCCCTTGGGGCAAATACGACTCGGTCGATGCGGGTTCGCGCTACCAGGTCAAGCGCATCACGGTGTTGCCGGGGGCCAAGTTGTCGGTGCAGATGCACCACCATCGCGCCGAGCATTGGATTGTGGTGAGCGGCACGGCCAGCGTGACGCTGGATGGCCAGGAGCGTTTGCTGACCGAGAACCAGTCGATCTATCTGCCTGTGGGCGCGGTGCATGCGCTGGAGAATCCGGGCAAGATCCCGCTGGAGCTGATCGAGGTGCAGGTGGGCAGTTACTTGGGCGAGGACGATATCGTGCGTTTTCAGGATCGTTACGGCAGGGTGTGAGGCTGATGGCAAACAACAAGTCATCCAGCCATGAGCGTCACCGTTCTCGCAGCCGCAAATCCAGAAAAATGGATGCTGCTTCTTTGGTGATGCTGCTGCGCAAACACGGCAAATGGACGGTTCCGTTGTGTGTGGTGGTGGTCGGTTTTCTGACCGCTTACATCGCCATTGAGTTGGGCGCTTGAGCTCGGACACATGCACCCCGGGGCTTCGCCCGGGGTGACCATCCTCTTTTGGACGTCTCCAACAGATTCCCTCCATGTTCGATAAATTCCTGATCGCTTTGATTTCACCATTGGGTGGTGGAATTGTTTTGCTTTTGTGTGCCTTGTTGCTGGGGTGGCAAAAGAGAGGCCGTTTGGCCAGTTTTCTGGGCTGGGCGGGTTTGCTTTGGCTGACCGTGTGGTCGCTGCCCGTGGCAAGCCACGCTTTGCGCAGCGTGGTGGAGTCTGGGTATCCGCCCCGTGCCGCCGCCATGACGCCATCAGCGCAGGCCATTGTGGTTTTGGGTGGTGGCGTTCGCCCGCCAGAAGTTTCCGGGCAAGCGCCTGATTTGAAAGATGCTGCAGACCGCGTGTGGCATGGCGTGCGTTTGTTTCATGCGGGCAAAGCACCTTTGTTGCTGATGAGTGGTGGCAGTGATTTGAGCCTATCGGCGAGTTCTGAGGCCGAAGTCATGCGGCAATTTGCGGTGGATTTGGGCGTGCCCATTGGGGTGATCGTGATGGAGGAGCGCAGTCGCAACACGCGTCAAAACGCGCAGTTCAGTGCAGAGATATTGAAGGCGCAAGGGGTGAAGAGCGTTCTGTTGGTGACATCGGCGCTGCACATGCGCCGTGCGGTGGCGTTGTTTGAGTCTCAAGGCTTGATGGTCACGCCTGCCCCGACTGACCATGAGGCGCGCAGCCGTTTCAGTGTCGTCGATTGGCTGCCAGATGCGGGTGCCTTGGAGGGCAGTGCCAGGGCCATGAAGGAAATGGTTGCCCGGTGGAGCGGGCGCTGAGGGAGTGGACCCCGGGTCTTCGCCCGGGGTGACAGTCATATGAATTGGGGTCAGATCCCAATTGTTTTGTTTGTTCAAGGAGCCTTCGGGCTCCTTGGCTTTTGTGCGCTTGGTTCGGTCAAGAGATCGGGGTCCTCTTCACACGCGGCCGGTGTGCGCCTGATGCTTTAGCGTGAGGGTGTTGTGACGCCAGTAGGTGCAGGTGTAGGTGCAGAGGCTGCTGATGCAGGTGCAGTGGCTGTGGCGGGATTGACGCGTGGGTATTGGACGGCACGTTCACGGTTGCTGGTGTTGTTGTTTTTCTGGATCGTTTCGAGGTAGCGTTCTTTTTGCAGGGTGACCAGGGCTTGGACGTCGCGGTTGAGATTGTCGACGTTGCCGACCGCGCTTTTGAGGGCTTTGACTTCGTTGCCCAACGATTGCACGGCACCAGCTTGGGTTTGCAGGCGGCTGTTGATGCCTTGGACTTGTTTGAGCAGGTTGTCGCTGTTGGCAGCGACTTTTTTGGCGGTTTCACCGGGCACGGTCTGGACCATGGTTTCGGATTTTTTGAGTGCGTCGCTGATGCGTGTTTCTATTTGGCTTTGGATTTTGGCTTGTTCGCCTTGTTGCGCCGTCAGGCTTTCAATGCTGCGGTTGACGGTGTCGAGGGATTCGAGTCCGGCGTTGAGGTCCACGACGCGTTTGCCGACGGCCAGCATCATGGTGTCGAGTTGGTTGATGCGGCTGTTCATGCGCACGCCCATCACCAAAAAGAAGATGAGGCAGATGAGCAGGATGGCGCTTGTGGCACCGAGCAAGATGGTGGCTTTTTTGTGTCCGGTTTCGGTCAGTGATTTGAAGTCGCTGGTGGCTTTGTACAGGTCCCGACTTGCGGCTGCGGCGGCGCCAGCCGATTTGCTGGCGATGTCTGCCGAGTCGAGCACGACTTGCGCCAATGATTGGTATTGTTGGAAGGCACGCTCGTCTACGCTCAGGCCGCTGTGCGGGGCGGTTGTTGCAGTTTGGGGGGGCTGCTCTGGCTTGGGCGCGGGCGCAGGCACGGGGGCGTTACTTTCCTTGGGGGATGAAAGATTGGGTTCGTCGCCCTCGGGGGTGTCCACCAAAATGGGTTCTGTGGGGGTGAATTCTTTGTCGCTCATGGTCATTGTCCTCGGGCTGTGGAAGAGTTTTGGACTCGCTGAATTTGCTCTGCCAATTGGGCGTTACGGGTTTTGAGATCTTCGATTCGGCGTTTGATCGGGTTGTCTTGTTCCCAGATGGGTTCGGCCGGTGTTTCGGGTTGTGCTTTGGCGTGTGCGCGCGCTGGGGCGGGTGCCTTGGGTTGTGTGGCTTTGGCGCGCAGGGGTTTGGCTGCTGCTGCGAGCAGGGCGATGGGTTCAGGGCGAGCGACTTCGGCGGGGGGCAACTTTTGGATGTTGAGCGCAGGTTCGGTGGGGGCGTCGGGGTCGTTGGTTTTTTTTGGGTTTTTGCGTTGTGCGACGTTGGTGCCTTCGGCCATTTTGACGGCGTGGGGTTTGTCGCTGCGCACGAGTGTGGATTTTTTCACGGCTGTTTTCTGTGCTGTGTTTAGCGCAACGTGCTGGGCGCACTGGGGGCTACGGGTGGCGTTGAATTTGGCGTGTTGCCGGGGGACCTGGGCTCGGGCCATTCGATGGGCAGTGGCTTGGCTTGTGTGGCCGTGTTGGGCTGGCCGATGCCAAAGGCTTCGGGTTGGAGCCAGAGCATGAGCACGGTGGAGAGGCTCAGCGCCAAAATGACCCAGATCAAAATGATGAAGTTTGAGCGACCCCGGGTGGCGAGTTGTGCTGCGAATTGGGTGATGGCTTGACGGCCTTTGGCATGGCATGCGTGCAGCATTTCTTTGGCTGACCAAGACGCTTTGACGGACGTTGTCTCGGTGTTTTGCAGTTCGGTGGCGACGCTGTTGTCCAGATTTTCTGTCGGGTCTTCGGTCCAGTTTTGGCGTTGGATGCGTTTGAGCAGTTGCTGCACGGGTTGCAACCGGCCTTCGGTGCGGGCGATGTCGAGCGCGGCTTGGGCTTGTTCTGCGCTGGGCAACTCGATGTCCCAGCGCAATATTTTTCGGCCAAAGGCGGCGAGGTTGTTGTGCGTGGCATTGGGGCCTGACTTGAGAAGGATGGCCCGGATGTTGGCGCCTGGAAAGTTCTGGATCAGTCGTGCCAGCAATTGGATTTCGGATTCGGGCATGGCTTGGGCGTCGTGCACGATCCAGATTTGCGCTCGGTTGGCGGTGCCGGGCGCGCGGGTGGCTTGTTCGACCGATTGGCGGGCCAGGGCTTCGTTGAAGCGGCCGAGCAGGGAGTCGGTGTTGCTGGGGAAGTAGACCTCAATGCTGTGTTCTGGGGCCTCTTGGCGCAGGCGCTGGAGTAGCAGGCTGAAGTAGTGGTCGAGCAGGGCTTCGTGTTCGCATTGCAGCGAGAGGCTCAGGCCTTCGCGGGCGATGGCGTTGGCGCAGCCGTCAATGCGCATGCGGTCGGCTGCGCGGAACACAAAGTCGGCCCGGGCCGGGGTGCCGGATGCGCCTTGGGTG
>JBIKHW010000168.1:0-7153 GCA_044361935.1 Limnohabitans sp.
GATCAGGTCCTTGTCGTGGTCAAAAGGCATTTTGGCCGTGACATAGGGCACGATGGATGCGCCACTGCCCGAGCTGCACAAAAAGGTGTAGCCATCGGGGGCGCTCTTGGCAGCCAAGTCGGAGCCAATGATGCCCCCGGCACCGCCTCGGTTGTCCACCACAATTTGTTGCCCCAAGGCTTGCGACACGGTATTGGACACTGCACGTGCCACCAAATCAGGCGACCCACCAGCCGGGAAATTGACGATCATGCGAATGGGTTTGGCGTTGGGCCAGGCGGCGGTTTGGGCCTGTGCGGCACCCAATGCGCCCAGTGCAAGTCCAGACACGGCGGCAAGGCCAAACTGTCGGCGGCGTGGGTCATGACGGTGGGTCATCGGGATATCTCCGAATTTTTGAGGATAAAAAAAGTGCTTGGCAATTCAACGGGATGATTATGTGAAGAAATCAACTGCTGAACTACTCGGGAAAACCTTGCCTTTTTGGCCCGGCAGACCGCTGTGGATTCAGCAACGGGCTATCGCAGCAGTCGCTTGCCCCAGCACCTCTAGCTGACCCCAAATCTATGTCAACCCCGCTTTGCTGCTGCAGTTGACAAACAACTCACCGGACCAAGCCGCTCATCAACCATGAGCTTTTGCTGGTCTGTTCGAATAAGCTCCATGCTTAAGCTCCTTTGCACAAGCTGACCCATCAAGGGCTTGTGCAGCCGTCCAACCCACACCCTGTCCCCATGCTCAACGCCACCTTGTCTGTTTTCCTTTTGTTGCTTGCGGCCTTGCTTGCGGCCTTGGCCTGGAGTTGGGCACCTGATCGCCCAGTGGATACCCTGGTGGCACGCTGGGCCCCTCCCCCGTCAAACTTTATGGCCCTGCAAGGCATGCAGGTGCATGTGCGCGACGAAGGGCCTCGCGATGACCCGACCCCGATCGTGCTGATCCACGGGACCTCGGCCAGTTTGCACACCTGGGACGGCTGGACAGCCGCTTTGAGCCCTCACCGCCGCGTGATCCGCATGGACTTGCCCGGCTTTGGGCTGACGGGCCCCGACCCCGATGCCGACTACAGCATGGCGCGCTACACCGGCTTCATGCGGGAATTGCTGGACTTGCTCAAGCTCGATGAGGTGGTAATGGCTGGCAACTCGCTGGGCGGCGGCATTGCGTGGCAAACCGCCTTGGCGCACCCGACGCGAGTGCGGCAATTGATCTTGGTCGATGCCACGGGCTACCCTTTGCAACCCCAGTCCATGCCGATCGGATTTCGGTTGGCCCAGATGGATTGGTTGGCACCGGTCACCCAAAAAGTCCTGCCCCGGCAAATGATTGAGGCCAGCGTGCGCAATGTCTATGGCCAGCCCGACAAGGTCAGCGCCGATCTGGTGGATCGCTATTACGAATTGACACTGCGCGAAGGCAACCGCGTCAGCCTGACGCAACGCTTCCAATACCGCAGCAGCGATGCCGCCTTGGCGGGGCAAATTTCACAACTTCGCCTGCCGACTTTGATCCTATGGGGCAGCGAAGACCGGCTGATTCCGCCCGAGCACGGACAACGCTTTAACCAAGACATTTCGGGCAGCCAGCTGCAGGTGTTTGAAGGATTGGGCCATGTGCCGCACGAAGAGGACCCTGAGGCCACGGTTCAGGCGGTGACAAGGTTTTTGGGCTTTCTTGAATGAATGATCCCACCAACCGACTGCACCAAAACCTTCCCCGACCGCTCCAACAGCAGCGAACCTGAGATTTCCAAATGATTCAAACGCGCAGCACCTGACCCGTGATGCCACTGAACAGGCACCGCTGATAGGCCAAACCTATGCGTTCGGCGCTAACTTTTTCAAAGCCTGGAAAAGCGGCGCACGCTGCTGCTGGCGTGCCCTCCACCAAGCTGGGGCTCACCACATTCAGACGCCAGCCCTGCGGCAGCTCGGTGGCTGCAGCACGAACCCAACTCTCCAACGCACCATTGACCATGCTCAGGCCGGCCCCGCCCAATACCGGCTCGGTGCTGGTGGTACCCGAGGTCAGGGTGATCGATCCCCCAGGGCGCAAAACTTCGCGTGCAGCCAAGGTCAGATTGACCTGCCCCATCAATTTGTCTTGCAAACCCAATCCATAAACCGACGCATCTAAAGATGCAGGCCTCGCATCGGTCAATGCACCAAAACGTGCCCGCCCTGCAGCTGAAATGACCGCATCAAGTGGCCCCAGTTGTTTCAGTGTTTTGACCAACTCTTCCGCATCCGACAAGTCCAGTTGAACTTCATGAGCGCCTTGGGCAGGATCCAAGCTGGCTGAAATGACATCATGGTTGTCCTGCAAAGATCTCAGAACACAGCGGCCCACCACGCCAGTGGCACCCACCAGCAAAACTCTCATGCGTCTAGGCGTCATGGCATTGGCCCTGCATCTTGAGGCATGGCGGACGGTGCAGCGGCAAAAACCCGCCCGCCCACCGCCCAGTCATGGCGCTGTACATCATTGAACATGACATACACATGCGCTGGATCGCACCCGCAGATCCGCGCCATGGAGGCCGTCATTTCGGCAGCGAGTTGTTGCTTGATTTCGGGACTGCGCCCGGCCAGCAAGTCGATTCGGATGATGGGCATCATGTTCCTTGGTAAAGTGAAGGTGATTTCAAGGCATGAGGCTCAAGCCAGCGCCCGCAGCGCCGTGTCCAGCGCATAGGCGTTTGGGCTCAAAGCAGATGGCCTTTGGGCGATCACATCGGCCAACAACTGCGCACTGCCACAGGCCAAGGTCCAACCATAGGTGCCATGACCTGAATTCAAGTAAAGGCCTTGAACGGACGTCGCACCAATGATCGGTGTGCCATCGGACGTCATGGGTCGCAAACCAGCCCAAAGTTGTCGGCCTTCTTCGGGTAATGGCTCATAAAGAGATGCATAGTGATCGACCAATTGTTGGCAGCGAGCGGTGTCGATGTGCCGGTCATGCCCCACCACTTCAGCCATGCCTGCCAGGCGCAAGCGATGACCCAGGCGAGCGATGGCCAACTTGCTGGTGTCATCGATCACAGCTCCTTGAGCGCCGTCACTGTGTGCAAGCGATGTCGTCACGCTGTAACCTTTGATCGCAACGATGGGCACCCGCATATAGGGACTCAACAGCCGCGCCGTGTCGACCCCTGTGGCAAACACAAAGGCATCGGCCTGCCAGCGCTGCGTCTGAGAGCGGATCGCGCAAAGGCGTTCACCACGGGTATCCAATTCGAGCGACTCCACAAGGACATTGGGCTCAAAATGCAAGCCCCGCGCCTGGTTCCAGGCCAAGAGCCCCTGTACGAAGCGCTCGCAATCGCCACTGGCATCGTCGCGTACATGCAGGCCTCCTGCGATGCGTACCGACTGAGACAGGCCTGGCTCCATGGCACGCACTTGATGGGGCTCATACCAGTGGGCGTCACAACCGAAGGCTTGCAGCTCCTGGAGACGTTTCTCCACAATTTGCGATGGGGGCGATTGGCGAAAAATCTGCAACACCCCCGAGGACTGGAAATCGAAGCTCACGCTGGTCTGTGCGACCACATCTTGCAGGCATACCCTGCTGAGCAGGGCGAGCCTGACCAATCGTTGACGGTGCGTTGAAAAATCGGCGGCATTGCAGTGAGTCCACACATCGCGCAACCAACGCAACTGCGACAGACTGCCATCAGGTCGCCAGCGAAACGGCGCTTGGCGATCGAAAAGCGCCGTCCAAGCCTGCTTGGGCAAGCCGGGCATGGCCCAAGGCGCACAAAATGCGGCCGACAGATACCCCCCATTGGCGTGACTGGTGCCGCTGGCCGCTGCAGGCGATGCCTCCAACAGCGTGACCTCATGCCCCTCGGCACGCAAAGCATGGGCCGTTGTGACGCCGATCACGCCCGCACCGACGACCACAATTTTTCGAGCGTGCATGGTGAGACCTTGAATGATGATGTGGTGGATACCTTGCGCCAAAAATACGTTTCAGCGCGTCACATCCTTCAACCATTGCAAGCACTCGGCAGACTGGCTTTGCGGCCACACCACCCGGATTTGCGTCTGGTCTGGGCGTTTGATTTCCACCACAATCGACTGTAATGACGCATCCAGGCTGGGCTGAATGCCCATGGCACGAAGGCATCGGGACCACAAGCCAGGTGCCTGAGCCGGCATGGCTGGCACCGTCTTGGATGGCGTGTCACCGCCCTGCACAGAGGGCTTCGTCGCCACCTCTGTTGGCGCACTGCCGAGTTCCGCTTGATCGGTTTTGGGCAGGTGAGCTGTCAAGCCAGCCACCGCTCCCGGTGGAACTTCCGCCAATTGGGCGGCAAGCTGGACGCCAAACTCGTCCCACAATCGATCGGCTTTAGTCTTCATCACCGACAGACCAAAATTGCCCATCCGGCCCAACAAGTCCACATGCACCTTCATTTGCAAATCGGTGCCACCATCTGGGCGATCGGTCAAAAATATTTCCGAGGTGTACTTCAGCGAACTGGCAACAGCCGCGTCTTCTCCCGTGCCCTCAGCTTTCAGATAGCGCGCTTCGCGCCTTTCCACAATGCGCGTGCGCAACGTGAATCGGGCGCTTACAAAAGCGATTTTGACTTTCATCACCGCTTTGTATTCATCGGGACTGAGGACCTCGATCGACTCCATGCCAGGCACACATGCGCCCATGGCTTGAGGATCCAGCAACAAGGCCCAGACACGGCTGGCAGTGGCATCCAAGCTGAGTGATTTGTCAATTTCCATCGCGCATGCTCCTGGCGGCATCGAGCACCGAATCGACAATTTGGGTGTACCCCGTGCAACGGCAGAGATTGCCTGCCAAGGCGGCACGCACGGCCTCTTGATCGGGGTTTGGATTGGATTCCAACAAAGCGCAGGCCGACATCAGCATGCCAGGCGTGCAGTAACCGCACTGCAGGCCTGCGCAGGCCATGAAACTGGTTTGCAAGGGGTGCAGGTTTTCAGCGCTGCCCAACCCTTCGACCGTGCGAATCGCCCGTCCGTCGGACATCACGGCCAAACTCAAACAAGATTTGACGGGTTGGCCGTCCAAGAGCACGGTGCAGGCACCGCAAGTGCCGGTTTCGCAACCTCGCTTGGTGCCCGTGAGGTGCAAGTCGTCCCGCAGAAAATCGGCCAGCAGTCGGCTGGCAGGCACATCGGCACAGACCGGATCGCCGTTGACCTGGAGATGGATGGTGTGCTGGCTCACGGGTCAATTCCTTGTCAAGTTAAACAGTTGGGCCAAGGTCCGACGCATTTGCACGCCCACCATGTCGCGCCGATAAGCAGCACTGCCACGCAAGTCATCCAGAGGCGTGATGCTGGCCATGGCCGCATGAGCCGCCGCTTCAATGCGCTCCCAGCTGGGTGCATGGCCGAGCAAGCAATCCTCGGCTGCACCAATGCGTTGGGTCACCGCCACAGCCGCCCCGATCACGATGCGCGCTTGCACACACACCCCACCTTCAAGTTTGGCCACAGCGGCTACGTTGACCATCGGTCGGTGTTCGGCTGCCGTGCGCAAAAACCGGTCGTAACGACCCTTGGTGCCTGGCATCCAGGCCGGCACGACTATGGTTTGCAACAACTCATCCGACTCGATCGCGGTGGTGAAATAGTCCACCAAAAATTCTGCCATGGGCAATTCGCGCACACCTCTGTGACTGGCCAAAACCACCCGGGCATCCAGCGCCAGCAAGCAGCCTGGCGGGTCGGTGGACGGGTCGGCATAGCAAAGGTTACCGCCGAGCGTGCCTTGGTTGCGCACTTGCGGATTGGCCACCCGAGCGGCCATGTCAGACAGCATGGCGCTGTGTTGGCGAACGATGGGGCTCGCAGCCACCTCATGGTGCAAGCTCAAAGCGCCCAAGCGCAAGGCCCCTTGTGCATCGACTTCGATGCCGTGCAAAGGCGCAAGCCGAGACAAGCTGACCAAATGCGAGGGCTGCAACATGCGTTGGCGCAGCGCCAGCATCAAAGCTGTGCCGCCGGCCATAAAACGGGCGCTGTCACCCAGGTCGGTCGCTATCCGGCTGGCCTCCGCCACGCTGGGCGGCTCCAAAAAATCCAAATCATGCATGACTGACTCCTGATGCAGACTGGGCTTTGAGTGCCGCCAGCACTTTTTCGGGTGTGATCGGCAAGTCGACGATGCGCACCCCTACGGCGTCAAACACCGCATTAGCGATGGCTGGAGCCCCCGGCAAAATGGCCGTTTCGCTGGCCCCTTTGGCGCCATAGGGACCATTGGGGTCCATGGACTCGACGATTCCGCTGCGCATTTCGGGCAAGGCATCGATGGTTGGCATTGTGTAATCCGCAAAATCGGTGTTGGCCAAGCGCCCGCCCTCCAAATGCAATTGCTCATAAAGCGTCCAGCCAATGGCTTGCGCGGCTGCACCGCTGCTTTGTCCATGAACAGCCATCGGGTTGAGCGCCTTGCCGCAGTCGTCGGCGACAAAACTTTGTACAACCTGCACCTGTCCAGTCTCGGTATCCACCTCGACCTCGACCGCCTGAGCAGCAAATGAATAAGCCGGGGCGATGTTGCCCATCAAGGTGTCCTTGTCGAACATCACCGTTTGGGCATCCCAAGTGCCTTTGACCTGCAAGCCCTCACCACCATGCCGCCAAATGTGTTGCCGCGCCAACTCGGCCAGTGTGCGGCGTTGTGATGGCTGCTCTTTGACATGCACACCACCGCCAGCCAACACCAAGGCTTGCGTGCCGACACCGAGCATCGACGCAGCCACCTCGATCAACTGCACACGTGCCGCCTGCGCGGCCACAATGGCCGCATTGCCAGAGACAATGGTCACCCGCGAAGCGAGCGAGCCGATGGCATAAGGCGATATGTCGGTGTCTGGCGATGACACATGCACATGCGACAAAGGCATGTCCAACTCGTGGGCCACGATCTGGGCCAACATGGTCATGGCGCCCTGCCCCATGTCCCCCTCGGCGCAATGCACCACCACACGGCCGTCCTCGTTCACTTTCAGAAAAATCGTCGAGCCATCCCAATTGCCAATCGTGCGGTTCCCGCTAACGTGCATGGCTGTCGCGACGCCAAACCCGCGGTGACGAGAGCCCGTTTTGGGGCGATCCTTTGAGCCTTCCCAGCCCACCGCTTGGGTGCATTGCGT
>JBIKHW010000169.1:0-7140 GCA_044361935.1 Limnohabitans sp.
GGGCGGCAGTGCGGCCAGCTCCATGGCCACCGGCACCAACGCCGCCAATCTGGACTTTGACTCGGTGCAGCGCGGCAACCCCGAGATCGAGCGCCGGGCGCAAGAGGTCATCAACCATTGCTGGGCGCAAGGTGCGTGCAACCCGATTCTGGCGATCCACGACGTCGGCGCAGGCGGTTTGTCCAACGCCTTCCCCGAGCTGACCAACGACGCGGGCCGTGGCGCACGCTTTGATTTGCGCGCTGTGAAGCTGGAAGAGTCGGGCTTGTCGCCCAAAGAAATTTGGTCCAACGAGAGCCAAGAACGTTATGTGATGGCGATTGCGCCCGAGTCTTTGGCCCAGTTCACCGCTTTTTGCGAACGCGAGCGTTGCCCGTTTGCGGTGATTGGCGTGGCGACCGACGAACGCCAGCTGGTGCTGGAAGACAAAGGCCAAGCATCGCCCGTGGACATGCCCATGGATGTGCTGCTGGGCAAGCCGCCGAAAATGCACCGCGATGTGCAGACCGTGGTGCGCCAGTCGCCTGCCATGGACTTGACCGGCGTGAGTTTGCAAAAAGCCGTCATCGACGTGCTGAGCCACCCCACCGTCGCGTCCAAGCGTTTCCTCATCACCATCGGCGACCGCGCCGTGGGCGGCCTCACGCACCGCGACCAAATGGTCGGCCCCTGGCAAGTGCCTGTGGCCGATGTGGCCGTGACCTTGGCCGACTACGCTGGGTTTGCGGGCGAAGCCATGAGCATGGGCGAGCGCACGCCACTGGCCTCGCTCAACGCCGCTGCGTCTGGCCGCATGGCCGTGGCCGAGGCCATCACCAATTTGCTGGCCGCCCCCATCGAGCTGCCCCGCGTCAAGATGTCCGCCAACTGGATGGCCGCTTGCGGTGAGCCGGGCGAAGACGCTGCGCTGTACGAAACCGTCAAGGCCGTGGGCATGGAACTGTGCCCGGCGCTGGACATCTCGATCCCCGTGGGCAAAGACAGCTTGTCGATGCGCACACAGTGGACTGACAAAGGTCAGACCCACAAGGTCACCTCGCCCGTGAGCCTGATCATCACAGCCTTTGCCAGCCTGAGCGACGTGCGCGGCACGTTCACGCCGCAGCTGGACGCACAAACCGATGACACCAGCTTGCTCTTGATCGACCTGGGCCAAGGCCAAAGCCGCATGGGCGGCAGCGTGCTGGGTCAGGTGCTGGGCCAGTTTGGCGACTGCGTGCCTGATCTGGAAGACCCGCAAGCGCTGGGGAATTTGGTCAAGGCCATCAACATCTTGCGTGCACAAGGCCAAATCCTGGCCTACCACGACCGCAGCGACGGCGGCTTGCTGGCCGCTGTGGCCGAAATGGCCTTTGCTGGCCATGTGGGCGTGGCCTTGAATGTGGACATGCTGGTCACCGAAGGCGACGGCATCACCGACAGCCGCGCCGATCACGGCGACGCCAAGAACTGGGCAGGTCAGGTCAGCGCCCGCCGCGAAGAACTCACCCTCAAAGCGCTGTTCAACGAAGAGCTGGGCGTGGTGCTGCAGGTGCGCACGGCCGAGCGCAACGCGGTGCTGCAAACCCTTCGCGAGTTTGGCTTATCCAAACACACACACGTCATCGGTAAAACCCGTCCCATGCAATCGACCATCCAAAAAGGCGTGGGCGAACTCAGCATTTGGCGCGACACCAAAGAGGTGTTTACCGCCAAGCTGGAAGACCTGCACCAAGTCTGGGACAGCGTGAGCTGGAAGATTTGCCAGCAGCGCGACAACCCCGCCTGTGCCGATACCGAACACGCCGCTGCAGGCCGTGCCGATGACCCTGGCATGCATGTGGCCCTGAGCTTTGACCCGTCTGACAACGTGGCCGCGCCATTCCTCAATTTGTCGCGCCCCAAAGTGGCGATCTTGCGCGAGCAGGGCGTCAACTCGCATGTGGAAATGGCCTACGCCTTCCACAAAGCGGGCTTTGAGTCACACGACGTGCACATGACCGATTTGCAGTCTGGCCGCGCCCATTTGACCGACTTCCAGGGGCTGGTCGCTTGCGGCGGTTTCAGCTACGGCGACACGCTGGGTGCGGGCATTGGATGGGCCCGATCCATCACTTTCAACCCGGCTTTGGCCGATCAGTTCAAAGGCTTCTTTGGCCGCGCCGACACCTTCGGGCTGGGCGTGTGCAACGGCTGCCAGATGTTTGCCGAGCTGGCCGACATCATCCCGGGCGCCGAGGCTTGGCCGCGCTTTACCACCAACCAGAGCGAGCGCTTTGAAGCCCGCCTGTCCATGGTCGAGGTGCTGGATTCGCCCAGTTTGTTCTTGCAAGGCATGGCGGGCAGCCGCCTGCCCATTGCGGTGGCGCACGGTGAGGGCTTTGCCAACTTCAAGCACAGGGGCAACCCAAGCCAAGCCATTGGCGCGATGCGCTTTGTGGACAACCACGGCCTGGCCACCGAGCAATACCCGTTCAACCCCAACGGCAGCGCGGGCGGTCTCACGGCCGTGACCACCGCCGATGGGCGCTTCACGGCCATGATGCCGCACCCCGAGCGTGTGTTCCGCAATGTGCAGATGAGCTGGACGAGTGGCGACATCGCCTCCACCAGCCCATGGCTGCGCGTGTGGCAAAACGCCCGCAAGTGGGTCGGTTGATCTGTGGATCGCATGAAGTCTGACAAACCGGCTCAGTGGTTCCCGCCTTCGCAACTGGCTTATTACTTTGACCAGGGGGCTTGGTCACGCGGCACCACCTTGTACCTGCAAGACCAAGTCTTGTCTTCGCAGCTGACGCCCGATGGCGACGGCTGGCGCTTGCAAGGCCAAGTGCAAGGCAACGATGTACAGCCCTATTCGGTCAATGCCGAGCTGCGCGTGAGCGCGGGCGGCAACTTGAGCGAGTGGCGCAGTGGTTGCACCTGCCCGGTGGGGCGATACTGCAAGCATGGCGCGGCGCTGGGCATTTTGGCCTCCATGCAAGGCTTGGCGCTGATCAACGAATGGGGTCCCGATGGCCCCTCGGCCGAGGTGCTGGAGCGCCGCTCGCAAATGGAAAAAGATCGGGCGCTCAGTCATGCCGAATACCAGGTCCGCGACTGGTTGACCCGTTTGGAAAATGCCAACGGCCCAGCCGCCTACACCTTGCCCGGCAGCACCCACGATCAGTTCGTGTACAGCTTGTCCGTGGTCCAAACCGCTTACAAACCCGTGTTTCATCTGGCCGTCAAACGGGCAGCGCAAAAGCGCAATGGCGAATGGGGCAAAGCCAAAAAGCTCAGCAGCGAACCCTCGCCGCACGACCCGATCTGGCAAACCAGCAGCACACTCGATCGCGATATCTTTGACCTGTTGAAGGCTTGTCCGGCCGCCAGCAGTTTTAGCTCTTACGGCTTTCAAAGCGAGGTCAAGCTGCACGGCATGCCGGGCCAATTGTTGTTACAGTTGTGCAGCCAAACCGGCCGTTTGGTGTCTCATGACGGCATCGCTTTGCGCTGGCAAGACACCCCCGAAGCCTTGGTGGGAACCTGGCGCGAAGTCAAGAGCGATGACCACCAGCCCGACGGCTGGCAGCTGAGCATGCAGCCACAGCGCCCGGGCGTGGTGTTTGGTCTGAACCAACCGCCTTTTTTCATGGACACGGCTCAAGGTCTGTGTGGCCCCTTGGACACGCAGGGCCTGAGCGCCAACGAGCTGCAAGTCTTGTCCAACTCGCCCGTGCTGCCCGAAAGCGTGGCCTTCAAGTTTCAAAATCAGCTGCTCGAGCGTTTGGGCCCGGTGCCTTTGCCCCCTGTGATCCAAAAGATGCCCGAAATTCGGGACGTCAAGCCTCGTGCCGTGCTCGACATTGCGCCCGCCCACCCGGCAGACCGCGGCTTACAGGGCCTGTTTTTGGCCGAATTGACGTTTGACTACGACGGCCACCGCGGCTTTTGGCCGGGCACACAAAACCGCGTCCTGGTCGGGCAGGGTTTACAAGCGCGGATGTTGCTGCGCGACCTGCCCAGCGAGCGCAAAGCATGGGAGGCCATCGCTGCCCTGGGCCTGATCACTTTCGATGCCAACATGCTGGTGTTGCCGCCCGAGCAGTCGCAGCAGCGCTGGCTGGAGTGGGTTGAGAACGACTTTGCACCGCTGCGCCAAGCGGGTCTGGACGTGAACTTCATCTCGGGGGGAACCTCATGGTTGCGCCAAGCCGACGACGTGCACATCGACTTGTCGGGTGACGCTGAAGCACCGGAAACCTCACCCTGGTTTGACTTGTCGCTGGGCATGGACATCGATGGCAAACGCGTGAACATCCTGCCTTGGGTGCCCACGATTTTGATGACCCTTGCAAAAATCAGCAACGCCACAGCCGAGGGCGACAAGGCAGCCTTGCCGCCGTATTTGTACCTGCCCGACTTGCAAGGCGAGGGCTTTGTGAAACTGCCCACCGCCAAGATCGCGCCTTGGTTGAGCACCCTGATGGAGCTGGTCTCAGAGCGCGGACGTGATTGGGGTGGTGATGAAATGCGCCTGTCGCGCTTGGATGCACTGCGAACGGCCGCATCTTTGGGCGAAGGTGTGGCTTGGGCGGGCGCACAAAGTCTGATGAATCTGGTGCAGCAAATGCGCGGCCTCGACAGTCTGCCCGAAGTGCCCGTACCCGCCAGCTTGCAAGCCACTTTGCGTCCTTACCAGCAGCAGGGCCTGAACTGGTTGCAGTTTTTGCGCACGCACCACCTGGCGGGTATCCTGGCCGATGACATGGGCCTGGGCAAAACATTGCAAACCCTGGCGCACATCCTCACCGAAAAAGAAGCCGGACGCCTCGCCCACCCAGCACTGATTGTTGCCCCGGTGAGTTTGCTCGGCAACTGGCAACGTGAAGCGGCCCGCTTTTGTCCCACGCTGCGCACCCACATCCACCACGGCCTGTCGCGTCATGAAACCGCACAAGACTTGAGCGGTTTTGACATCGTGCTCACCCCTTACTCGTTGCTGCACCGGGACCGCGAGCTCTGGATGGTCATCGATTGGCACTTGTTGGTGCTGGACGAAGCACAAAACATCAAGAACGCCAACACCCACGCTGCACAAACCGTGGGCGACATCCCGGCCACGCACCGCCTGTGCCTGTCGGGCACACCCATGGAAAACCACTTGGGCGAGCTGTGGAGCCTGTTCCACTTTTTGATGCCCGGTTTTTTGGGCAGCCAAAAGCGCTTTGGTGAGCTGTTTCGCAACCCGATTGAGCGCCAGGGCAACAGCGAAAAAATGGACCAATTGCGCAAGCGCATTACCCCTTTTATGCTGCGCCGAACCAAGGGTGTGGTCGCCAGCGAACTGCCGCCCAAAATTGAAACGCTCATGCCTGTGCCGCTGCAAGGCCAGCAGGCTGACCTGTACGAAACCATTCGTTTGGGCATGGAAAAAACCGTGCGTGACGCCCTGAATGCGCAAGGCTTGGCCAAATCGCAAATCACCATCCTGGATGCGCTGCTCAAGTTGCGCCAAGTGTGTTGTGACCCGCGTTTACTCAAGCTGGGCGCGGCCAACCAGGTTCAGCAATCGGCCAAGCTGGAGCAACTTCTCGAAATGCTGCCCGAGATGGTGGCCGAGGGACGCAAGATTTTGCTGTTCTCGCAGTTCACCCAGATGCTCAGTTTGATCGAGCAAGAGTTGCCGCGTTTGGGCATCCCCTGGGTCAAGCTCACAGGCCAGAGTAAAAACCGCGACACGATCATCGACCAATTCACCAGCGGGCAGGTGCCACTGTTCCTCATCAGTCTCAAGGCCGGGGGCGTAGGCCTGAACTTGCCGCAGGCCGACACCGTGATCCATTACGACCCCTGGTGGAACCCCGCGGTGGAAAACCAGGCCACTGACCGTGCCCACCGCATCGGTCAGACCCAAAGCGTGTGGGTGCTCAAATTGGTGGCTCAAGGGACGATTGAAGAGCGCATGCTGGCCCTGCAAGAACGCAAAGCGCAGTTGGCACAAGACATGTATTCGGGGGCAGTGCAGCGCAAAGAGCCGCTGTTTGGTGAGTCGGACTTGAACGAACTCTTCAAGCCGCTGGGCTGAGAGATTGGAATCGACTTTGCTGAAAGTCTTGCTTTTATTGGCTTTGGCATGGCTCAGTGCTTGCAGCCCCGACGAGTCTGCGGATGTACATCCCACCCAAGCCCAGGTGGGTGCATGGACCCCAACCGACGCTTTCAACCATGATGTGCAAGAAGCTGCGCGTTTTGCTGTGCAAATTTTTGCAGTTCGAAACAAGGCGCGGGTAATTTTCAAAGAGGTCATTCAGGCCCGCCAGCAGGTCGTTGCGGGGCTCAACTTACAGCTGAAGCTTCTCGTGACACTGGACGGTGCCACCCAATACGTCAACGTGACGGTGTGGCGACAGCTCGATGGGGGTTACCGTTTGCAGTCTTGGGATTGGGTGAATTGATGGCGGGCTTTACAGACATGATTTGATCGGTAATAATAAATTTATTACTTGAGCAAATCCCATGACTACCACCGTCAAACTGCCTGACCCTTTGGAAAAATCTCTTCGCCAGCGATGCGCACAAGAAGGCCGCAGCATCAGTGAAGTCATGCGCGATGCCCTCACCGCGTATTTGGCGCAGCCTGTAGTCACCGCATCGGCTTTTGCCTTGGGCGAGGGCGTTTTTGGGCGATTTGCAGGAAACGTTGATTTGGCCGAAACCCGCAAAAACCAGGTGTTAGATGTGTGGGAAGACAAGCAGGGAAGGCGTTCATGACCCGCGTGGATAACCTAGCGCTTGCTGTCCAAGAGCCTCATGCGCTGTACTTGCGCAACTTACCCGTGCAAGACGCGCTCATCGACAGCGGCCCTTTGCTGGCCTTGTTCAATCGCAATGACAAATGGCATGTGCCTACTTTGGCCTTGCTGAAAGCACAGCCGCAGTTGCGACTGCACAGCACTTGGCCCGTTTTGACCGAGGTGTGCGCCCTGTTGGCAAGGCGCATCCACAACGACGCAGCGCTTGACTTTTTGCAGTGGGTGCATCGCGGCGCGGTGCAGCTGGACAGACCCGTCGACTGGAGCTTGACCAGCGTGTTGGCCATTTGCCAGCGTTTTGCCACTTTGCCACTGGACTTGGCAGACGCCTCGATCGCCGAATCAGCCGAACGTCTGGGCATTC
>JBIKHW010000170.1:0-7120 GCA_044361935.1 Limnohabitans sp.
CACCCAGGTGCATACGCAAGACCTGCAACTGTCGGTGGCCCAAGGCATTGGCAGCGAGGCCGCGCCTTTGGAAGTGGATGCCCGAAACATCTCGGCCACCACACCAGGCCAAAGCATGTTCTTGCAACTCGCTGGCGATGCGCGCCTGGTGCGTGGCGGTTTGCTCACGCAGTCAGGCACGGGGCAGGTGAACCTGTCGGTGGCTGGCTCCCTGAGCATGGCCCCGTCTGCAGGCATCGTCACCGATGCAGGCGCGATCACGGTGCGCACCGGGGGCGACATGCAGGTATTGCGCATGGAAACCTACGGCGGTGACATCCACCTCGATGCAGGGCGAGCTGTAACCGTGGCAGGCAATGGTCGCCAGCCGCAGATCGTCTCCTCGGGCGATTTGTCCGTGGCGGCGGCGGCCGGTATCGGCGGCTTCCTGTTCGATCGCCTGTATGTGGACGTGAAGGGCTTGACCGTTGCCAACGGCAACAGCGGCGATGTGATCATCTCCGGCAAATCCGGCTTGAACATTGTGTCGGCAGACTCCCGCTCGCAAGACGGCTGGATGATCCTGATGTCCGGCTACACCGGTGAGGTGGTGGGCAACACGCCCACGGCTGAAGGCAACCGTGTGGCCCGCATCAGCGGCAAAACCATCATTGCCCGTGCCGAGCTGGGTTACCGCGACATGTACAACGCCAATTACCGTGAGATCTCCAGCCCCTTGGGCAAGGAAACCACGGCCAACGGCAGCACACTGTCTGTCTTCAATGCCCAGTTGAGCAAGCAGTGGTCAGATCAGGTCCAGCTGCTGTCGGCACGCGATCGCCTGACTTCGGCGCCAACCGATTTGTCCAGCCCCATGCCTTGGCTCAAGGGTTCGGGGCATCTGGGCGCGGCCTTCAGTGTCTCGGTCATGGACGATGATGGCGCGCAGCACACGGCCACGGCTTTGCTGGATGCGGCGTTGAAGATTCGCTCTGAAGTGCCAGTGGAAGATGTGTTTGGCGCTGACATGCTCAGCAGCTGGGCGCAGCGTTCGTTCACGCAGCGCGAGGCCTTGTCCACACCGGATCAGCAGGACAAACCCGCAGCGAAGATGGCGAACAAGTCCGCAACGCAAGAGCTGGCGATGGCTGACAAAGCGGAGCAAAAGCCGGAGCGCAAAGTCAAAGGCAAGGTCAAAGTCAAAGTCAAGGATGCCTTGAACACGAAGACAGCCCAGACCCTGACGCCAGCGCAGCAGCAAGCGGCGGCAGCTTTGGACGCTGCGCAGGCAGCACTGCAGAAGCCAACGCTTTTGCCACGGACCTCGCCAGCGCTCAAGACCCTGCCGTCAAAGGAAGGTGAACTTGCTCAGCCCGCTGCAACAGCCTCTGCGCAAGGCTTGGCCGGTGCCTCTTCGCAAGAAACGGCTAGCCTGAACGCTGCCTCAGCCCAAGGAGAGTCCGACCCGTCGTGATTGGCGCATTGAAAAAGGGGGGGCTTGAAGCCCCCCCATGTTGGGGCTGTAGCCGCCGACCTGTTAAACCGGGGCTCCATTAGGTCGGCGCCTTCATGTCCAGCATTGGCTTGGCTTGGCGCAGGTGCATGTCGTTGCACGCTTTGCTGCGGGCGCATGGGGGTAACCGACAAAGACAAGGGCCTCGGGCAAACGCGGACCCGACTTGGGCTTCAGGCGGGCTGCAAGACCTTGAGCAACTCCGTCTCAATCTCGATTTGTGCTTTGCTTTGTTGCAATTCGGCGCCGCTGATGAGGAAGGTGTCTTCCACGCGCTCGCCCAGGGTGCTGATTTTGGCCAGTTGAAGGTTGATGCCATGTTTGGCCAACACGGTGGCAATGCTGTAGAGCAGGCCGATCCGGTCACTGGCCGAGATGCTGAGCAACCAGCTTTGGGCCTTGTCGTCGGGTTGCAGGCTCACGCGCGGGGTTACCGGGAAGCTTTTCACGCGGCGTGACACCCGACCGCGGGTGGGGGCAGGCAGGGGGCCTTGTTTTTCCAGGGTTTGTGTCAGCCCGGACTCGACCATGGTCATCAGTTCCCGGTAATGCTCGGGAAGCATGGGCGTGACGATCTGGAAGGTGTCCAGCGCCCAGCCGGTGCGAGTAGTGTGGATCTTTGCGTCCAGAATGCTGAAGCCCGCCTGGTCAAAATGACCACAAATGCGGGCGAACAAATCGGGTTGGTCAGGCGTGAAGACCAGCACCTGAAGGCCTTCGCCCACCGGCGATATGCGTGCACGCACAATGGGTTTGCCTGGGCCTTGGGCGGGTTTGGCCACATGCCGCGAGAGTTGGCGCGCGTGCCAGGCGATGTCCGATGCGTCGTGGCGCATGAAGTAGCCCACATCCAGCGTGTCCCACAGGGCTTTTTGGCCTTCGTGCGGTTCGCTGTGGCGGGCCAGCTCGATCAGGGCGTCTCGCTTGCGGCCCTCAACTTCGGCGTTGGCGTCCGGTGCGCGGCCGCCCAGCACACGCAGGGTGGATTTGTACAGGTCTTCCAGCAGCTTGCCTTTCCAGGCGTTCCAGACTTTGGGGCTGGTGCCGCGAATGTCGGCCACGGTGAGCAAATACAGTGCAGTCAGGCGACGCTCGTTGCCCACACGCTGGGCAAACCGGGCAATGACTTCGGGGTCGCTCAGGTCTTCTTTTTGGGCCACATGGCTCATGGTCAGGTGCTCGCCCACCAAAAACTCGACCAACTGGGCGTCGGCTTTGTCGACCCCGTGCTGGCGGCAGAAGGTGCGTACCTCGGCAATGCCCAGCTTGGAGTGGTCGCCGCCCCGGCCTTTGGCAATGTCGTGAAACAAGGCGGCGGTGTACAAAATCCAGGGCTTGTCCCAGCCACCGGCCAGTTGCGAGCAAAACGGGTATTCATGGGCGTGCTCGGCCATGAAAAACCGCCGCACATTGCGCAGCACCATCAGGATGTGCTGGTCCACCGTGTAGGCATGAAACAGGTCGTGCTGCATCTGTCCCACGATGCGCCGAAAAACCCACATATAGCGCCCCAACACCGAGGTCTCGTTCATCAAGCGCATGGCGTGCATGATGCCCTGAGGCTGCTGCAAGATCTGCAAAAACGTCTGCCGGTTAACCGGGTCGGCCCGAAAGCGGCCGTTCATGATGGAGCGCACGTTGTACAGCGCCCTAAGCGTGCGGGCCGATAAGCCCTTGACACCCGGGGTGGCTTGGTAGAGCAAAAAAGTCTCCAATATGGCGTGGGGGTGCTTTTGGTACAGGTCGTCGCTGGCCACTTCAATCAACCCGGCTTTTTCGAAAAACCGTTCGTTCAGTGGCCGGAAATCGGAGACCGATTCACCCCGGTCGGCTTGTAACCTGTCTTCGATGTTGAGCAGCAAAATCTGGTTGAGCTGGGTCACCGCCTTGGCAGCCCAATAGTATTGGCGCATCAGCTTTTCGCTGGCACGAAGGGCCAAACGGCCCTCGGGCGTGACGTCTGACGCATAGCCAAACGATTCGGCCACATTGGTCTGCAGGTCAAACACCAGCCGATCTTCGCGGCGCTTGGCTTGCAGGTGCAAGCGGGCACGGATCAGGCCCAGCAGGGCTTCGTTGCGTTTGATTTGCCGCGCCTCCAGTGACGTGGCCAGGCCTTTTCGGGCCAGTTCGTCCCAGCTGTGGCCCAAGCCCGCTGCACGGGCAACCCACAAAATCACCTGCAGGTCGCGCAGACCGCCGGGAGACTCCTTGCAGTTGGGCTCCAGGGCGTAAGGCGTGTCTTCGAACTTGGTATGTCGCTGGCGCATTTCCAGGGTTTTGGCCACCCAAAAAGCCTGCGGGTCCATGGCCGCCTGGAACTGCTTTTGAAATTCGGTGAACAAGCGGGTGTTGCCGGTCACGCGGCGCGACTCCAGCAGCGAGGTTTGCACCGTGATGTCTTTGGCCGACTCGGCCAAGCACTCGCTCAGGGTGCGCACGCTGGAGCCGATTTCCAGGCCCGTGTCCCAGCAGCTGCCAATGAAGCGCTCCAGCTGTGCTTGCAATTCGGGCGAAGACTCGGGTGATTGGCCATCGTGCAAGAGCACCAAAACATCCACATCCGAATAGGGAAACAGCTCGGCCCGCCCAAAGCCCCCCACCGCCACCAGACACACATCAGGCGCAAATCCCGCGTTTTGCCAAAGTTCAATCAACAGTCCATCGGCCAGGATGGACAATTGCCGAAGGGTTTGCTTGAGCCCACGCGCCACGGCCCCGCTGTGCGCCAAGCCATGCAAAACGGCAGCTTTGTCGTGCTTGTAGGTCTCCCGCAGCTGGGCCAAGTCAGCCAAGGGTGGGAGAGCCGCAGGGCCCGTCTGATCTGCGGATGAGACCTGAGCGCTCATCTCAGGCGGTGACTTTTTCGGTGATGACGGGCAGCATGAAAGCAGGGATGGCCGGACTGCCTGCAGACAAGGTCAAGACTTCGTAGCCGGTTTCGGTGACCAGCACCGTGTGCTCCCATTGGGCCGACAGCGAGTGGTCTTTGGTCACGATGGTCCAGCCGTCGCCCATTTCCTTGATGTCGCGTTTGCCCGCGTTGATCATGGGCTCAATCGTGAAGATCATGCCAGCCACCAATTGGGTTAAGGTGCCGGGTTTGCCGTAGTGCAGCACTTGCGGCTCTTCGTGGAACACTTGGCCGATACCATGGCCACAAAACTCACGCACCACCGAAAAGCCGTGGCCCTCGGCAAATTTCTGGATGGCGTGCCCGATGTCGCCCAGATACGCGCCGGGTTTGACCTGCTCGATGCCTTTCCACATGGCGTCATAGGTCAGTGTCGCCAGACGCTTGGCGGCAATCGAAGCTTCACCCACATGGAACATGCGGCTGGTGTCCCCATGCCAGCCGTCCTTGATAACGGTGATGTCGATGTTGACCGAGTCGCCTTTTTTGAGCGGTTTGTCGTTCGGTATGCCATGGCACACCTGGTGGTTGACTGAGGTGCAGATCGATTTGGGGTAGGGCTTGTAGCCTCCGGGTGCGTAGTTCAGCGGGGCGGGAATGGCTTGCTGCACATCGACGATGTAGTCGTGGCAAAGCTTGTCGAGTTCATTGGTGGTGACACCCGGTTTGACGTAAGGGGTGATGAAGTCCAGAACTTCAGAGGCCAGGCGGCCAGCCACGCGCATCGCAGCGATGTGGTCGGCATTTTTGATGGTGATGGTCATGGGGGGTGATTATCCCATTGGGGCCGTTCGTGCGCCATGTTGACGCCGTAAAACCACCGTTGCAGCTTTTTCATTGGCACACGGGTAAACACCGATTCTTACTGGGCTGGTGCATTTGTATTCTGTATACAGAAATGAATTCATCGCTCCTCCAACTCACTGCCGCCCCGGACTTGGTGGAACAGGTTTACAGCAGTTTGCTCGATGCCATCAGCGAAGGGACGTTGCTGCCGGGCGAGCGATTGACCCAGGAAGACCTGGCGCAACGCCTGGCCGTGTCCCGCCAGCCGGTACTGCAGGCCTTGCGCTTGCTGAAAAAAGACGGTTTTGTGGAGGACGCACCGGGCCGTGGTGTGCGCGTCACACAGCTCGATGTGGGCTGGATTGCCCAGGTCTACCAAGTGCGGGGCAGCCTCGATGCCCTTGCCGTTCGGCTGGCCGCTCAGCGTAGGGCTCAACTGGATGAGCGCGTGATGCGACAAGGCCGTCTGGCCGAAAGCAGGCGCGACGTGCAGGCCATGATTCAGGCCGATTTGGCATTTCACCGCGCGATTTACCAAGCCTCAGGCAACCCGCTGATTGCCCAAAGCATTGACCTGCATTGGCACCACCTCAAGCGCGTCATGGGCGCGGTGCTGCAGTCCTCGAGGCAGCGCCAAACCGTGTGGGACGAGCACGAAGCCATTGCCAATGCCATCGCCGCCTCAGACGTCGAGCTGGCCGTTCGCCTAGTGCAAGAACACGCCCACGAGGCCAGCGTGCAACTCACGGCCCGCTTGACCGAACAACTTTCCATACCCCACCCAACAGGAGCACAAGCATGAGACTGACCCCCGAACAATTGGAACAATTTGACCGCGAGGGTTATTTGTTTTTCCCAGGCCTGTTCACACCCGAAGAAACCAAAAATCTGAACGACGCCGTGCCCGAGCTGTACAGCCGCCGCGAGGCCTACAACGTGCGCGAAAAAGGCAGCGACGCCGTGCGCACCAACTTTGCGGCCCATATGTACAGCGAGCCCTTTGCCAAGTTGGCACGCCACCCCCGCATGATTGAGCCCGTGCAAGACCTGTTTGGCGAAGAGCTCTACATGCACCAGTTCAAGATCAACGGCAAGATGGCTTTTGAGGGTGATGTGTGGCAGTGGCACCAGGACTACGGCACCTGGCTCAACGACGACATGATGCCCACCGAGCGGGCCATGAACGTGGCGATTTTTCTGGACGATGTAAATCCCTTCAACGGCCCGCTCATGTTCATCCCTGGCAGTCACAAAAAAGGCGTGGTCGAGGCCAAACACGACCTATCAACCACCAGCTACCCCCTGTGGACGGTGGACAACGACTTGATCCGCCAATTGGTGCAACGCGCAGGCGACAAGGACGGCGGCATCGTCAGCCCCACCGGGCCTGCTGGCTCCATGATCTTGTTCCACAGTTGCCTGGTACACGCTTCCACCAGCAACCTCTCGCCTTGGAACCGGGTGAGCGTATACCTCAGCCTGTGCGCCGTGTCCAACCATATTCGCCGCCATAAGCGCCCCGAATACATCGCCCACCGTGACTTCACACCCATCAGTTGCCTGCCTGATGACTGCTTGGTCAACAGCTACCCGGTCGATCTGCCTTGGAAAAACGGCATGCCCGAAAGCGCCCTGAAAACCTCGCTGGATGTTTTGAAAGAAGCCGCATGAACCTGCACGCCAAACTCCTACAACGCGCCGCCGAAAACCGCCCGATCCGCATCGGCCTGATCGGCGCTGGCAAATTCGGCTCCATGTACTTGGCGCAAATTCCGCGCACCCCCGGTGTGCACTTGGTCGGCATTGCCGACCTGTCGCCCGACAACGCCCGCACCAACCTGGCCCGCGTGGGCTGGGAGGCCGAGCGCCTGGCTGCCAAGAGTCTGGACGACGCTGTTAAACACGGCACCACCCACGTAGGCGACGAC
>JBIKHW010000171.1:0-7094 GCA_044361935.1 Limnohabitans sp.
TCCGGGGCCACCTAAAACGTTTTCAACATTGACCAGAGTGTCCGAGCCAGCCGCCCCGATGGCGGTGCCCGCCATCAAGTTCACCGTAACGCCCGTGGTGGGGTCGCCCAGATTGGGCGTGTAATCTGCCCAGTCGATGCCGGTGCCGCCATTCAAGTAATCATTGCCCGAGCCGCCGATCACGGTATCGTCACCTTTAGAGCCGTCCAGGGTATCGTTGGCCGTGATGTCATCCAGGCCAAAGTCCAGGCTGTCCTCTGACAGGGTGAAACTCAGCTGGGCCGTTTGCCCTTTGAGCAAGGTGACTTTGTCGCTGCCCAGCACGATGCTGGGGGGCGCGCTGTCCGGTGCAGCCAATGCGGTGGCGCTCGATGTGGCGGTGCTCGATGTAGTGGTGGTGCTGATGGGGGTGATGGTGAGCTGGGCCTTTGCCACGTTGGAGCTGGTTTGCAAGGCATCAGGAACCAGGTTGAGGGCCAGCGAACGTGTCGACCCGCCGGGCAATTCACTGAGCGCCCCGCTGAAGGACGTCGGGTTGGACAGCGTCGGCCATTGCGCTTGAGTGTTCAGCGCGTCCATCAGGGCCACCGTGGGCTGAGCGGTCTGAACCGCGGTGATCAACGCCGCATCGGCGCGCAATGCGCTCATGACTTCGGTGGTGTGCTGGTCCACGTTCAGCCATTGCGCGATCAGAGCCTGGGTTTTGTCAGGACCCAATTGCAGCCATGCCGCATTGGCTGACGTATCCGACATCAATAATTCGCCCAACCTCGCGGTCAGTACATGGGCCGCCCCGGTCCACAAATCCTGAACAGCTTGCTGGCGGTTGATGGGCGGCTGCACGATGAGCTGAAACAGCTGAACGCTCAAGCTTTGCTTGATCGCTTCATTAATGCTCCGAGCCTGAGCTTTTTCCAACAAGTTTTGGGCTGCAACAGCGTCATCGCCCTGCAAGCTGAGTGCTTGATGGGCATAGGCACCTGTATTCAACTGGTAGTTGCTGGTTTGAATTGTCATATCTAAAGTTTTTTCAGCTCAAAAGAAAAAACATGGCAAGGAGGTTTTTGGGATGGTTGTTTGGTCAGCCGATGGCACTTCAATGGTTTTCATGGGCATTGGTGCAGTACGCATGATGTAAAAAAGAAATAAAAATTACTCATAATTTAATTCTTTGATTAATTAATTGATTTTAATTATGTAATTTTTAAATTCAACCTAAGTTGTCAATTTTATGAATTAATTGAAATGATATTGATGAAAATGCCAAATATCCACCCCCTTTTGGGGTACTACTTTTGAATTTAAGGATTTGAATGAAGCCGGTGAATCAATCCACCGGAATTAAGCCATGTTAATTCACGCAACTCATTGATTTAATTGAAGTTTTTCCTGTTCTCTCGAACCACAACATGACTCCCGTCATGGCAAGAAAATATAGGGTTTACCCTTTTTTCATCGCCCTTTGACGACCTGACCACTGTCTTTGCAAACCTAGGTCAGTTCATCCAAAGCCCCGCCTTTGCAGATTTGGCCCGAGGCACCCGGTCAACCGCCTTTGTTCGCCAAAGCAAACTGCCCCTGCCTTTTCTCGTGGGCGCTTTGCTCAGCCAACGCTCTCAATCTCAGCAGCTGATGCTGGGCTCCTTTTTCGCCAGCTTGGCCGGTCACGCAGGTCTTGAGCGCGGGGCCAGTGACCGCGCATTTGTCCAAGCACGTAACAAACTCAAGCCCGCAGCCCTGACGGCTTCAATTGCTCAATTGCTGGACCTGGCTCAGGCCACAGGCTGGATGCCGCTTTGGCATGGCTTGCGTGTGGTGGCCGCAGACGCCTCTGTGTTCATGCCCGCCACCCGAGCGTGCCACCAAACGCGCCTTGCAGCCCAGCCCGATCAGCGCTTGTTTGGCCTGTATCTGCCCAGCCCTGAGCTGTCTCTGCATGCCCTGCTCTAAGGCGCCAAGACCGGCGAGCGTCAGGTGCTCTTTGAGAGGCTGCACCACATGCAAGCCAATGATGTGCTGGGACTTGACCGGGGCTATACAGCCGCTTAGTAGATCGCCCTATTGCAGCAGCAAAGATCCGCTTTTGTATGCGCTGCGACAGTGACAACGGCTTCAAGGCGGTGCGCGAGTTCTTGCGCAGCTGTGCGAGCGAGGCGATGGTCACCCTGGACATGCACAGCACTCAAGATGCCAAGGATTACGAGTTCATTCGTCAAGCCCCGCGCGTGCGCCTGGTGCGTTGTGTCAGCACCAGTGGCAAGGTGCGCGAGTTGCTCACCAACTTGGATGCGCAGGCGTTTCCATCTGAGGTTTTTAGACAGCTGTAATACCAACGCTGGCGCACCGAAGAAGCCTTCAAACGTCTCAAGCACCGCCTGAAAATCGAAAGCGTCAGAGGCCTTAGCCAGCAGGCCAGTGTGGTTGAAATCGCCGCCAAAATGTTGGCCGACAACCTAAGCGCTTTGCTCAGTCATTGAGTCCGTGGCATGCAAGAGCGCAATGATCGATTCTGCAACCGCAGCTACACGGCCAGCTTGATGCAACTCATGCTACCCCGTTAGCTGTTGCTGCCTGGCGCCCTTGCGGCGTTCCTCTCACAGATCATCGAACGGCTCAAGGTCAATCTGGTGCGAAGGGTAGATGGTCGATATCGGCCACGCCCTGCGAGCAAACATATGTTGTACATGGTCGCGGTGCCTGGCCAGATTGCCCTGAGACAGTTGCAGCAAGCGTTTGGTAATCAACATTTCTTCATACGCTTCCAACGTGCGCAACATGCGGTCTTCCCGCTTGTCCACCAAACGCCAATCGACCGCGATGGAGGCCGCACGGCGCTGTTCAATCTGGGTGGTCACTCCTTGATCAAGCAAAGGCATAGTCATGCTGGCCTGAGTTTGGGTTGGCTCGTACCGGTTGGTCAGGTTGGCTGCGTTGACTTTCTGATGTTCTAAACCTGCATGAACGCTCAGGACCAGTTTGGGCGCTCGCTGCTGCTGCGCCTCCCGAGACTGGCTTTCGGCTCACCGGCTTTGCGCCACGGCCATGAGCAACTCGGTATGACGGTGCAAGGTCATCCGTACATAACTGAGGACAGCAAAAGGCAAACGCACGGAAACTTGTGAAGGGCTAACCACAGACGATACGTCAGCCAAAGACGCATGCTCAGGACCAGGCGACCTAAAATAATTAAAATAAGTATTAAAATTATAAAAAATAAAATAATTCATGCTTTTAACTCTTGTGGTGGATTCGAGTCCGAAAAACAACCAAAACACCAAGATCACAAAGTGAATTTAATTTTTAAAATTTAAATAAATTTTGTCACTTCTAGCCTACAAGCAGCACCTTTGGAAAATAAAAAAAGCATTTCTCAGACCAAAATAACGATTTCCGAGCCGGAAGTCTTTTGCCAAATTGCCCTCTACCTGCTCTCGGTGTAGAGTTGATGAATGAACACACCACACATCGCCATCATCGGCGTCGGCATGGCCGGCGTCACTTGTGCCCGCACTTTGCGCCAAGCCGGCCATAACGTCACCTTGTTCGACAAAAGCCGAGGCTTGGGCGGACGCATGTCCAACCGAGCAAGCGCCTTTGGCGGCTTTGACCACGGGGCGCAGTACTTCACCGTGCGCGACCCGCGCTTTGAGCTGGCCATTGCCACCGCCCCCGGCGTGTGCAAACCCTGGAGCGCCAACGCCGTGCGCGTGCTCGACCCCAATGGCCGTGTGATCGAGGCGGGCCTGCCCGGCGGCGAGCGACACTGGGTGGCCACGCCCGGCATGAACGGCCTGGTCAAAGCCTGGGCCACCCCCTTGTTGGAAGACGGCAATGTGCAACTGCAAACCCGTGTGACGCACATCTCGCCCGATCCCCTGAAGAAAAACGGTTGGCAGCTGCACACCGAAAGCGATGACGGAGGCCAGCACATTTATGCCGGTTTTGACCAAGTGATCTTGGCAATCCCGCCCGCGCAGGCGCAGGCTTTGCTGGAGGCCTCGGGCCAAAGCGCCATCGCCGAGCAGCTGAAAAATGTGCGTGTAGACCCCTGCTGGACGCTGATGCTGGCTTATCCACAAGCCGTGCAGCCGGGCGTGATCACCATTGGCCCGCAATGGAACGCGGCGCGCAGCACGCACCACCGCATCGCCTGGATGGCGCGCGAATCGTCCAAGCCCGGGCGCGAGCGCATAGAGCGCTGGACCGTGCAGGCCAGCGCCCCCTGGTCGGCCGAACACGTCAACGACACCCCCGATCGCGTCAAAGGCAAACTCATGAAAGCCTTTGCCGAGATCACCGGCATCCGCGTCACCCCGGACCACGCCGAGGTGCACCGCTGGCTGTACGCCAAAACTGCGCAGCCTTTGGGCCAAAGCTTCTTGTGGTCCAAGGCACAAGGCATCGGCCTGTGCGGCGACTGGTGCTTGGGCCACCGGGTCGAAGACGCGTTTGTATCGGGCCTCGAGCTGGCTTTGGCGGTGCTCAAAAAGCGCTGATCAGTTGTAGTGGCCCCCGCATGGCTGAGGTTTACACCGGCCGGTTTGCACCCTCGCCAACCGGCCTTTTGCATGCTGGCTCACTGGTGGCTGCGCTGGCCAGCTGGCTCGATGCCCGCGCCCACGGCGGCCGCTGGCTCGTGCGCATCGAAGACGTGGACACACCCCGCTGTGTGCCCGGGGCCGACCAAGCTATCTTGCAGCAACTGGCAGCCTGTGGCTTGGTGCCCGACGGTCCCGTGCTGTGGCAAAGCCAGCGCGGCGAGCACTATGCAGCGGCCTTGCAAAGCCTGATGAACCAAGGCTGGGCCTACCCCTGCGGCTGCTCGCGCAAAGAGATTGAATCGGCCCAAGCCGTGGCCCGGCACAGCGCCGCCGTGTACCCCGGCACCTGCCGCGAGGGACTGAAGGGCAAACCCGCCCGAGCCTGGCGGCTGAATGTTCAGGCCGTGCAAGCGTGGCTAGGCCTGCCCTCCATCACCCATTGGGGCGACCGCCGCTTGGGCGCACAGCAGCAAAACGTGTGCGCCGAAGTGGGCGACTTTGTGCTGCGCCGCGCCGACGGACAGTGGGCTTACCAACTGGCAGTGGTGGTGGACGACGCCGCGCAAGGCGTCACCCATGTGGTGCGCGGTCAGGACCTGGCCGACAACACGGCGCGGCAAATCGTGCTGCAAACCGCCTTGGCCCTACACACCCCGCAGTACCTGCACACGCCCCTAGTGCTGGGCGCGAATGACGAAAAGCTCAGCAAACAAAATGGGGCCATGGCACTGGATTTGCAAACGCCTCAAGCCGTGTTGTTCGCGCTGAACGCAGCCGCACAAGCGCTGGGTCTGCCTGCCTTGCCCGCCCCAACCTCCCCACAGCAAGCGCTGGAAAAGTGGACGAAACTGAGCCGATCGCACCGATAATCGTAGGCTTTGCACACTCCAACAGCTCCCCCATGACGATGCCTGAAGACACCACGAATGCCCCGGCAACCCAAGTCCACGAAGCCAAAGAAGCCCCCTTCATGCGTCAAATCAAAACCTACGTGCTGCGGGCTGGGCGCATGGGTTCGGGTCAAATGCGGGCTTTTGAGCAGTTCGGCCCCAAGTTCCTGATCCCCTACAGCGCCGACCGGCTGGACGTTCCGGCCGCCTTTGGGCGCAGCGCCCCACTGATTCTAGAAATCGGTTTTGGCATGGGCGACGCCACGGCCAAGATCGCGCAGGTGCGTCCGGATGACAACTTTTTATGTTGCGAGGTGCATGAGCCCGGCGTGGGTGCCCTGCTCAAGCGCTGCGGCGAGGAGCGCATTGGCAACATCCGCATCGTGCAGCACGACGCGATAGAGGTCATGGACAACATGCTCGGCTCGGACAGCCTGGACGGTGTGCACATCTTCTTTCCTGACCCTTGGCACAAGAGCCGCCACCACAAGCGGCGCCTGATCCAGTCGCCCTTCATTCAGCGCTTGGCCCAGCACATTAAGCCCGGCGGGTACTTGCACCTGGCCACCGACTGGCAGCCCTATTCTGAGCAAATGATGGGCGTGCTGCGCGCCGAGACTTTGCTGGCCAACACCAGTGATGCGGCCGACGGCTTTGCCGCCAAGCCCGACTACCGGCCGCTCACCAAGTTTGAAAACCGGGGCATGAAACTCGGCCACGGCGTGTGGGACCTGGTGTTCCGCCGGGTTTGACATGCAGCAAGCAGGGCACGCCGTCCAGTTGCCACTTCGCGACGGCGTGAGCGCCAGCGTGGTGTCGGTTCCGCAAGGTGCCCCCCACTTACTCGATTTTTTGGCCCAGCGCATGCCCGGCATTTCGCGCGGCGAATGGGCCGAACGTTTGGCGCAAGGCTTGGTGTTGCACGAAGACGGCCAAGCGGCACTGCCCGACCAAAGTTGCCAACCGGGCCAGCGGCTTTATTACTACAGGCATCTGGCCGAAGAGCCCGTGCTGCCGTTTCAAGCGCAGGTCTTGTTTGAAGACGATCACTTGCTGGTTGTGGACAAACCGCACTACATGCCCGTCACGCCCACGGGCCGTTACGTGCAACAAAGCCTCTTGGTGCAACTCAAGCGCCAGACGGGCTGCGCCGACTTGGTACCTCTGCACCGCATCGACCGCGAAACCGCGGGTCTGGTCTTGTTCGGTAAACGCCAGCAAGAGCGTGACGCTTACCACATGCTGTTTCGGGACCACCTGATCCACAAGACCTACCACGCAGTGGCAGCATGTGCGCCGCTTCTGCAACTACCGCTGGTTTACACCAGCCGCTTGGTGCCTGGCGAGCCGTTTTTCAGAACGAAGGAAGTGCCAGGGCTCACCAACAGCGAAACCCGGGTCGCTTTGCTGCACACCGATGGCCAACGGGCGCTGTATGCGTTGGAGCCGATCAGCGGCAAGCGCCACCAACTGCGGGTGCACATGAACGCCTTGGGCATCCCGATCGAAGGCGACCAGTTTTACCCCACCGTCTTGCGCGGCCCGGATGCGCCAGAAGACTTCGGCCAGCCCCTGCAATTGCTGGCCCATTCGGTACGCTTCACAGACCCTATCACCTGCCAGGCTCGCGAGTGGACCAGCGGCCTGAACCTCCAATTCAGAG